>NZ_JBPGXU010000038.1:0-33130 GCF_056755675.1 Luteibacter sp. KNZ12-1A
AGATGTGTATAAGAGACAGTCCTAGATTCATGCTTACATGCGGAAGACGCCGAACCGCCCCTGCTCGACAGGCGCGTTCATCGAGGCCGAGATGGCGAGGCCGAGCACGCGCCGCGTGTCCACCGGGTCGATGATGCCGTCGTCCCACAGCCGCGCACTCGCATAGTAGGGATGGCCCTGGCGCTCGTACTGCTCGCGGATCGGTGCCTTGAAGGCCTCTTCGTCCTCGGTGCTCCAGCTCCCGCCACTCGATTCGATACCGTCGCGGCGCACGGTGGCCAACACGGAAGCGGCCTGTTCGCCGCCCATCACGCTGATGCGCGCGTTCGGCCACATCCACAGGAAACGGGCGCCATACGCGCGGCCGCACATCGCGTAGTTGCCGGCGCCGAAGCTGCCTCCGATCACCACCGTGAACTTGGGCACGTGGGAGCAGGCCACCGCGGTGACCATCTTGGCGCCGTCTTTCGCGATGCCGCCGTTCTCGTACTTGCGGCCGACCATGAATCCGGTGATGTTCTGCAGGAACACCAGTGGCACGTTGCGCTGGTTGCACAATTCGATGAAATGCGCACCCTTCTGCGCGGATTCGCCGAACAGGATGCCATTGTTGGCGACGATGCCCACCGGGTAGCCGTGGATATGCGCGAAGCCGGTGACGAGGGTCTTGCCGTAGCGCGCCTTGAACTCGTGGAACTCGGAGTCGTCGACGATACGGGCTATCACCTCGCGGATGTCGAAGGGACGGCGCGTGTCTTCGGGGATCACCCCATAGAGTTCCTCCGCGGCGAAGCGGGGCTCCAGGGGAGCCCGAACCGCCAGCGGCACCTTCTTCACCCGGTTGAGCGAACCGACGATATCGCGCGCGATGGCCAGTGCGTGCGCGTCGTTCTCGGCGAAGTGATCGGCCACGCCGGATACCGAGGTATGCACGTCGGCACCGCCCAGCGCTTCGGCATCCACGACTTCGCCCGTGGCGGCCTTCACCAGGGGCGGACCGCCGAGGAAGATCGTGCCCTGTTCGCGGACGATGATCGTCTCGTCGCTCATCGCAGGCACATAGGCGCCGCCCGCGGTGCACGAGCCCATCACCACGGCGATCTGTGCGATGCCCTGGGCGCTCATCCGCGCCTGGTTGTAGAAGATGCGGCCGAAGTGCTCGCGGTCCGGGAAGACCTCGTCCTGCAACGGCAGGAACGCACCACCGGAATCCACGAGGTAGATGCAGGGCAGGCGGTTTTCCATCGCCACTTCCTGCGCACGCAGGTGTTTCTTCACGGTCATCGGGAAATACGTGCCACCCTTGACCGTGGCGTCGTTCGCGAGCACCACCACTTCCTGGCCCATGACGCGGCCGATGCCGGCGATGACACCCGCCGCCGGCGCGGCATCGTCGTACATGCCATGCGCGGCGAGTGGCGCGATTTCCAGGAAGGGCGAGCCGGGATCGAGCAGGGCGCGGATACGTTCGCGAGGCAACAGCTTGCCGCGCGCGACGTGTTTTTCGCGCGCCTTCGCCCCACCGCCTTCGGCGGTGCGCTTCAACGTCTCGCGCAGGTCGTCGGTCAGCGCGCGCAGGCGCAGGCTGGCCGCCTGGAATTCCGGGGAGCGGGTATCGAGCTGCGATTCGAGAATGGGCATGAGGGCTTCGCGCTGGGACGAAACGAGCATCATAGCCGGGGCGGCCGTCACGCAAACGCTGCATCGCGCCAATACATGGCGTGGAATAAAAACGGCCACCCTGAGGTGGCCGTCTCGTGTTTCACCGAAGAAAGCGAAACGCTTACTTCTTGGTGTCGTCCGTCGCGTTCTTGGCGTTGTCGGCGGCATCCTTCGCCTGGTCAGCCGACTTGTCGGCCTGATCGGCGGCGTTGGAAGCGGCGTCCTTCGAGGCCTCCGGCGCGCCACCGGCGGTCGAGGCCGAAGCGGCGGCCTGGGCCTGCGCGGCGGCATCCTTGGCCTGGTCGGCGGACTGCTGAGCCTGGTCGGCAGCCTGGGAGGTTGCGGCATTCTGCGACTGGTCGGCGGCCTGCTGGGCCTTGTCCGCCTGCTGTTGCGCATCGGCGGCCGACTTCTGGGCGTCCTGCGCGGAATCCTGCGCGCCGTTGCTGCAAGCTGCCAGAAGCGCGACGAGCGCAGAGGCGAGAAGGGTACGCGTCAAATTCATTGTGTTTCTCCTTAACCGTGGAATGCCGTTAGGCGGCGTATTAATAGCTCAGTTATGGGTGCTTAGCTACCGATCGCGCCTTTTCGCTTCAGGGCGCATTAAAGCCCATGGACATGGCGTGATCGTTTCGAAACGACCGCCTCACGTATCGACGCCGGGTTCACGCCAGTTCGATGGCGATCGCCGTTGCCTCGCCGCCACCGATGCACAGCGCGGCGACACCTCTTTTTGCCCCACGCGCCGTCAACGCATTGAGAAGGGTCACGACGATGCGCGCGCCGCTTGCACCGATGGGATGGCCGAGGGCGCACGCGCCGCCGTTGACGTTGATCTTCTCGCGCGACACGCCGAGTTCGCGCATCACCGCCATCGGTACCACCGCGAAGGCCTCGTTGATCTCGAACAGGTCGACATCGTCGGTGGTCCAGCCGGCCTTCGCCAGCACCTTGGAAATGGCACCCACCGGCGCGGTGGTGAACCATTCCGGTTCCTGCGAATGCGTGGCGTGGGCCACGATGCGGGCCAGCGCGGTAACGCCGCGGGCCTTCGCATCGTCCGCCGAAAGCAAGACGAGCGCGGCGGCGCCATCGGAGATGCTCGACGAGCTGGCGGCGGTGATCGTGCCGTTTTCCTTGCGAAACGCCGCGCGCAACGTGGGGATCTTGGCCACGTCCGAACGACCGGGCTGTTCGTCCTCGGCGAAATCCTGCGCGCCCTTGCGACCCTGCACGGTCACCGGCACGATCTCGTTGGCGAAGGCGCCGGATTTCTGCGCGGCCTGCGCGCGCTCGACCGAACCGATCGCGTAGGCATCCTGTTCCTCGCGCGTGAAATGGTACTTGTCGGCGCACTGTTCGCCGAAAACGCCCATGGCCTTGCCGTCGTAGGGATTGGTCAACCCGTCCCAGGCCATGTGATCGACCAGCTGGCCGTCGCCATAGCGGATGCCCGTGCGTGCGTTGACCATGTGCGGCGCATTGGTCATCGACTCCATGCCGCCGGCGACGACGACCGACGCCGAGCCGGCCTTGATCAGGTCATGACCGAGCATCAGGGCCTTCATGCCCGAGCCGCACACCTTGTTGATGGTGGTGCAGCCGGTGGACGTCGGTAGCCCGGCCTCGAGGGAGGCCTGGCGCGCCGGCGCCTGGCCCAGGTTGGCCGGCAGCACGCAGCCCATGATGACTTCGCTGACGTCGGCCGGGGCGATGCCCGCGTGCTCCAGGGCCGCCTTGATGGCGATGGAGCCGAGCTTCGGCGTGGGCACGCCGGTGAACTGGCCGAGGAAGGAACCGATGGCGGTGCGCTTGGCGCCTGCGATGACGATGTCGGACATGGGGACTCCGTGATACTCGGATGGCCGCCCTTTCCGGGCGGAAAACCCATTGAGTATCGCAGTGGGGCCGGGGCGGGGGCAATCTGCGCCGCCGCAGGCGGTTTCACACGGGTGGCACAAGGGGACCGGGGCCCGGGAGACGACCCCCCGGTCCTGCGACCCGACGCACGCTTTCCTGCGCCCGCACCGCGCCTTTCCGCAAGGTCTTGTGGCAACATCTGCCCAGGTGCGCCCACGGATCGCGGGCGCAGACATTGACGTCAGACCAGGGGACAACATGAATACGATGCAGATGCCGCGTCGGCGCGAACTCGCGCTGGCCGTTTGTGTGGGTATCGGCCTGACGGCCTGCGGCGGTGGAGGGAGCGGAGGCGTCAGGAGCTCCAACATCCCTTCCGTGCCGTCGAACAACATCCCCTCGGTGCCGTCGAACAACCTGTCGGACGTACCGTCCTTCAACATCCCCAAGCCGCCCTCCATGGGCGCGACGATCGCCCAGCCGCCGGTGGACGTGCAGCTGACGGCGACCAACGTCAAGCCCGCCCACGACGCGGGATTCACGGGGGCCGGCATCGTCATCGGCATCGCCGACTCCGGCGTGAACGCCTCGAACCCCGCGCTGGCCGGTCGCGTGGGCGCGGAATACATCTACGTCGACCCCGCGACGAACAACGTGGCGGTGGACGATGTCGTCGGGCACGGCACCATCGTGGCGGAGATCGCCGCCGGACGTCCCTATGGTTCCTTCGTCGGTGGCGTGGCGCCGGATGCCTCGATCGTCTCGGCACGCATCATCGCGGACAAGGCACCTGTCGACGACGGCTCGGGCCAGGGCAACAAGGTGACCTCGGCCGATCCGTTGGGCGACGTGAACGACAAGCTCGTCGTCACGTCCGGCGCCCGGATCGTCAACAATTCCTGGGGCGGGTTGTACTGGGATCCCGCGGACAAGGACACCACGGCGAATTTCGCGACGGCGTACTTGCATGCCTCGATGGAACACGCGCTCTTCGTGTTCGCGGCAGGCAACGAGGGCAGGGACAATCCCTCGACCGTCGCCGCGTTGCCGAGTCTTGTCCCCAGCCTGGAGAAAGGCTGGCTGACCGTCGTCGCGCTGGACAGCAACCACGTCGACCAGATCGCTTCGTATTCCAACCGTTGCGGTATCGCGCAAGATTATTGCCTTGCCGCGCCCGGTGCGGTCGTGGTCGTCGCACCGAACGCGACCACGGGCCAGGCGACCTACGTGTATGGAGCCGGCACGTCGTTCGCGGCACCACAGGTTTCCGGTGCCGCCGCGGTGGTGATGTCGGCCATGCCTGGCCTGTCCCTCGACTCGGTCCGGCAGGTTCTGCTGGGCACGGCGGATGATCTGGGTGCGCCAGGTCCGGATGCGGTGTATGGCTATGGACGCCTGAACCTCGGGCGCGCGATCCGCGGCCCGGCGAAGTTCGATTGGGGCGACTTCACCGCCGGTGTCTACGGCCACGACGCCGAGTTCGCCAACGACATATCGGGTGCCGGAGGCCTCCGCGCCCTCGGTGATTCCCATCTCACCCTGAGCGGCAGCAATACCTACCAGGGGATGACGCTGGCGGGATCGAGCATCACCCTCGAAGCCATGCATGGCATTCCAGGCGCATTGACGGTGCAGGACAGCGCCACGGCGATCGTGCATGGCGACATCGGTGGCGACGTGAACGTGTCGGCTACCTTGCAGACAGCCGATACCTCCACGCATGTCACGGGCAACTATGTGCAGACGTCCACGGGACGGCTGTCGCAGCTGCTGGGCGCGCCGCTCATCGTTTCGGGCACCGCCACGCTCGCCGGCGAATTCCACGTCGCCGGCGCGGTCTCCGGCTATGTTCCGACGTCGCACCAGCAGGTGCTCACGGCCAGCGCGATCTCGGGAGGCTTCTCGACGACGACGAAAGCCAACGGCGTCTTTCTCAACGCGACCCTTCAGTACCTGCCCGCCGAAGTCTGGATCGATACCACGACGCTCAGCGTGAGCCAGGTCGCCAGCACGAGCATGAGCCAGTCCGCCGCCGCGCAGTCGTCCGCCCAGCGGCTCGACGGCGCGTTCCAGCAGATCGACCGGAGCCTCACCAGCACGTCGGCCGGGAGCACCTCGTTCGCGACCGGCACGCTGGTCGCGGCGGGCGGCATTCAGCAATCGGCGAACACCCGGGTCGCGCAGGCTTCGCTGGAGTCGCTGTCCGGCCAACTCTACGCGGCGAGCACGGCCGTCACCCTCGCGGGTATCGAGGCGGGTAACGATGCGCTGATGAGCCACCTCGATCACCAGGGTGCGGGCGGCGCGTGGATGCAATCGTTCAATGGGCAGGGCGGCCTGAGCCGCGGCGGTTTCGGCAACGTCGGGTTCAACCTGGATGGCGGCCTTGCCGGTAACGACGTTCGCCTGGGCGCGAACGGTTTCGCCGGCGTGGCGGTGGCGCAGATGCGCAGCACCGGCCAGTTGTCGAACAGTTTCGATCGCCAGCGCAGCCGGTCCACGGAGGGCATGCTGTACGCCGGATCGCGTGGCGCGAACTGGTATGGCGTGGGGCGTCTCGGCTTCGGCAACTTCCGCGGCAATACCCAACGCCTGCTGCGCTTCGGCGACCAGGCCTCCTTTGCCGGCGGAGACAACACCGGTCGTTACAACGTCGCCTATGGCGAAGTCGGCTACCGCACGGACGCGGGTGCGTTCTCGCTCACGCCGTTCGCCAACGTGGAGTACGCCAGCATTCGTCGCGACGGCTTCCAGGAGTCCGGCGGCGAAGGCTTCGGACTGAGCGCCAACGGGCAGGTCACGTCGCGCTGGCAGGCGGGGTTCGGCCTGCGCGCAGGGGCATCGTGGCTTACCTCGATGGGCAAGCTGCGGCTCGATGCGAAACTGGGCTGGCAGAATGCGTTCGCGACGAAGGGCGAGGTGTTCTCGGCACGTTATACGGGCATCGCGCAGTGGGCGCCGGTCGACGGTATCGGCCTCTCGCGCCGCGCCGGCACCGCCGGCATGACGCTGGGCTGGGACGTGAGCGAGCGCACGCAGGTGGGCTTCGATATCGACCAGCGCTTTGCCGATCGCGACCATTCACGCTCGGCCAGTGCCACGTTCCGCATGGCTTGGTAAGCGAAGCAAGGAAACGGCGGGAGCCACCCAAGGTGGCTTCCGATGAAGGTGGGAGCCGACCTTGTCGGCGATCCCGCGGCAGCGGGCCAGGGTATGGCAAGCACCCATCGCCGCTGAAGCGGCTCCCACAAGGGCATCGGGTAGACCGGTTAGGAATGGACCTGGTGGGAGCCGACCTTGTCGGCGATCCGCGGCAGCGGGCCAGGGTACGGCAAGCACCCATCGCCGACAGGGTCGGCTCCCACCTTAAGCAGGTCCCACCTTAAGCAGTTCCTACTTTAAGCAGGTCCCACCTCAAGCGGTTCGTCTATCTTTACGATTTGCCGTGGAAGAGTTCGCGGCCGATCAGCATGCGGCGGATCTCGTTGGTGCCCGCGCCGATCTCGTACAGCTTCGCGTCGCGGAGCAGGCGGCCGGCGGGGAACTCGTTGATATAGCCGTTGCCGCCCAGCGCCTGGATCGCCTCCAGCGCCACCTTCACCGCATTGGTCGATGCATTGAGCAGGCAAGCCGCCGGATCGATGCGCGACTTCACGCCGTTGTCGAATTGCTGCGCCACCATGTACGCGAAACCGCGCGACGATTGCAGCGCCGTGTACATGTCGGCGACCTTGGCCTGCATCATGCCGAACGTGCCGATCGGGGCGTTGAACTGCTTGCGCTCGCGCACGTACGGCAGCACGAGGTCCATGGCTGACTGCATGATGCCGATCGGGCCGCCGGACAACACCAGGCGCTCCGTGTCCAGGCCGCCCATCAGCACGCGCACGCCTTCGTTCACTTCGCCCACGATGTTTTCCGCGGGGATCTCGCAGTTGTCGAACACCAGTTCGCAGGTGTTCGATCCGCGCATGCCGAGCTTGTCGAGCTTCTGCGCCGTGGAGAATCCCTTCATGCCTTTCTCGACGATGAAGGCGGTCATGCATCGGCTGCCAGCGGGGCGCGGCGCCGTCCGCATGTACACGAGCAGCACGTCGGCGTCCGGGCCGTTGGTGATCCACATCTTCGTGCCGTTGGCGACCCAGGTGTCGCCGACCAGCTCCGCATGGCAGCTCATCGAGCCGACCACGTCCGAGCCCGCGCCGGGCTCGCTCATGGCCAGCGCGCCCACCCATTCGCCGCTGGCGAGCTTGGGCAGGTACTTGCGTCGCTGGGCCTCGTTACCGTTGTGGTAGATGTTCTGCACGCACAGGTTGGAATGCGCGCCATACGACAGGCCGACCGACGCCGAGGCGCGCGAGATTTCTTCCATCGCGATCATGTGGGCGAGGAAGCCCAGGCCCGAACCACCGTATTCCTCGGGAACCGTGACGCCGAGCAGGCCCATGTCGCCGAACTTGCGCCATAGATCTTCGGGGAACACGTTCTCCCGGTCGATCCGGTCCGCGCGCGGCGCGATCTCCTTTTCGGCGAAGGCGTGCACGCTTTCGCGCAGGAGGTCGAGGTCTTCACCGAGGGAAAACGGGCGCATGCGTGGAACTCCGGAGGATGCGGGAAAAGCGGCCCATCGTAGCGCGAGGGCACGTCCAAGCCACGGCGCGACGCAGCAATCAGATCGGTGGAAGGGCGGCGATACGGTCGTGTACGCGCACCAGCAGCAGGCATTGGCGGTCCACCAGACGCACCGTCTCGACCGGTCCGGCGGCCTGCGCGGCGGCATCGACGACCAGGTCCGGCGTGCCGAGCAACGGTGCCGTCGTACCGTTCCTGACGTGTTCGGCAAGCGTGGCGAAGCCGTTGGCGACGCGGTGGGCCAGCCTTTCCACGGCGTTCGCGTCGTCCACGGCCAGGGCCTGGCGATGGGCGCCGAGGGTGGACAGGTGCGACAGTCCGGCCTGGAGGGCCGCAAGCAGGCGTAACGCGCGCTCGCCCCGCTCGCGGGAATGGCCGGGCTCGCCGAGCAATTCGGCCACGTTCCCCGCCACCGCCGCCTGCGTGGCGTGGGCGTCGCGGCGGGCGATGCGGTAGGCCAGGTCGTCGGCCTTGCCGGTGGCGTACTGGCCCGCGATCGCTTCGAGGTAGCGCGCATACGCGTGCAAGGTGTCCGCGGCGATGTCTTCCAGGCGGCGTACCCGCCAGTCCGGCAGCACGAAGCGGATGACGACGGTGGCGACGAAGGCCCCCAGCAAGGTGTCGAGCAAGCGGGGACCGATGGCGTCGTAGCCCGCGCCCGCCAGGTCGAAACAGAGCAGGACGAAGATCGTGATGACGGCCGTCGCCAAGGCGTAGCGTCGCAGGCGGAAGGCGAAGAACGCCACGCCCGTGGCGACCAGCACCGGTAATCGCCAATCGCCGCCGGGAAGCAGGCGAAGCATGGCCCATCCCGCGAACAGCCCCGCCATCGTGCCGGCGATGCGCTGCATGGTGCGGCGCTGGGTTGCCCCGTAGCTGGGCTGGCAGACGAACAGCGTGGTGAGGAGGATCCAGTATCCGTGGGTCGGATGCAGGAGCAGCATGAGGCCGTAGCCCGCGAGCATGCCCGTCGCCAGGCGCACGGCATGGCGGAAATGCATGGAGCGGCGATCGAGGCGGACGCGGATGCGCGCGAAGGCATCGGCGAACGTATCGGGTTCGCTGTCCTGCAAGGCGATGTCGGTACCCTCGCGCAGGCTGCCTTCGTCCTCGATGCTGGCCAGCAGATGTTCCATGTTGGTAAGCAGCGCGGACAGCGCGTCGTCCAGGGCCTGGCCGGGCGGATCGCTGCGGCGCCGGTAGGCGATGGCCTCGCGCACGTCGTCGAGCGCGGCTCGGGGCAGGGCCATCGGGCCCATGGGCGCCACGCGGCGGATGGCATCGGCACGCTCGCGACAGGCGCTGGCCTGCAAGCGGAGGAGGCGGCCGAAACGGAACATCAGGTCGCTGTGGTAGAGCGCCGCCGCCAGTTCGTCATAGGGATAGTGTGACGAACTGACTCGTTCATGGATGTCCTGGGCGGCGAAGAACATGGCCAGCCGCGCGGCGGAACGGCCGCGCGGTTGACGCCTTCCGATGCGATCGAGCAACGCGGCGCGTGCCGCCGCCAGCGCCTCCACCGTTTGCAGGTTACGCCGGGAAAACTCCACGGCCAGCTTTTCACGGTCGAGACCCCGCACCGGTTCGAACAATGCCGCCTTCGCTTCCATCAACTCAGCCAGGGATTCGAACAACCGGGCCAGCGCGTGGCGTACCGCGCGCTGTGGCGCCATGGCGCTCCACAGCAGGGAAAGAAGGCCATACCACGCCGCGCCGGCGAGGATGGCGGCGGTGCCGCGCCAGTCGCCGGGGGCGGCGGTCGAGGCGTCGGATGCGATCATCGTGTAGACCGAGAGGATCAGCGTGGCCGTGGCGATCGTCGCGTAGCGTCCGCTGGCCGCGCCCAGCATCACCAGCACGAAGGTGCCGGCGGCAAGCAACAGGGCGAACAAGGGAGGATGGCCGATCGACGCCTTTACCACGCTTGCCGCGCCGGCGAAGCAGACGAGGGTGACCAGGAGTCCCCGCAGTCGTCCGCGCCAGGCATCGTCGGTCTCGGCCAGGGCGCAGGCGATGGCGCCGAGCAGGGCGGGCACGAGCGACTCGACGGGGCCGGCGAGGGTGCACCATGCGGCGATGCCGGTCAGCGCGAGGAAGACACGCGCGACATCGGCGAAGCGATCGGATTCGGCGAGCTGGCGGAGGGGGCGCATGACCCTAGCTTAGCGGCATGGGATCGGCGCTATCGCGATAGCGCCGCTGAAGCGGCTCCCACAAGGGCTTGCGGTGACTCGTGGGGGAGCCGCTTCAGCGGCGATGCTCTTTCCCCATCCCGCCAAGGCCTTCAACAAAGCCCACCATTCACCGCGAGGACTTGCCGCGTGATGTACCCGGCCTCCGCGCTCACCAGGAAACGCACCGCCGCGGCCACTTCCTCCGGCGTTCCGGTCCGTTCCATCGGGATCGCCTTGAGGATCTGCTCCACCGGCACCTCCGGTTCGAGCATGTCGGTGTCGATCAGGCCCGGCGCGACGCAGTTGACGGTGATCCGGCGCTTGGCCAGTTCCACGGCCAATGCCTTCGCGGCGCCGATCACGCCCGCCTTGGAGGCACTGTAGTTCACCTGGCCACGGTTGCCGATCAGGCCCGACACCGAGGTGATGCATACGATGCGCCCGGGCGCGCGCCGGCGGATCATCGGCATCACCAGCGGATGCAGCACGTTGTAGAAACCGTCCAGGTTGGTCCGCAGCACCTGGTCCCAATCCTCGGACGTGAGCCCGGGAAAGGCACCGTCGCGAGTGAGGCCCGCGTTGCAGACGACGCCGTAATAGGCGCCGTGCGCGGCGACATCGGCTTCGAGAGCGGCCGCCGATGCGGCGCGGTCCGAGATATCGAATTGCAGTATCCGCGCGGCACGGCCTTTCCCTTCGATATCCGCCTGCACGGCTTCGGCTTCCTCGCGCCGCGAACGGCAGTGCAGGACGAGGTCGTAACCGGCGTCGGCGAGGTTCATCGCGATGGCGCGGCCGATGCCGCGGCTCGAGCCGGTGACGAGGATGGTATCGGTCATGGTGGGGTTCCCCTGGAATCGAGGCTGTTGCGTGGATCGAGGAAGGGCGCTGGATCGGGCGGGCTGAAAACGGTCAGCCGGGCCTCCGCGTGCATGCCCGGCGCGTCGATGCGACAGGTGAAGGCACCCATGCCGTCGTCGTCGTGGAAGTTGCGCACGGCTTCGACAGCCAACCGGGTGCCCGGTGGAAAGGCGTCGACATCCGCGCGATAGGCGCGCGTGCCGAGCAGGAATCCCGGCCTCACCGCGCCACCGGCCGTCAGTACCTGGCACCCGTTCCATGCCGCGATGGCCTGGGCCATGAGTTCCACGCCGGTCCAGGCGGGAAGGCCGGTGGCCTGGACGAAGGCGTCGCCAGCACGTACGACCCGTTCGCACACGATGCGTTCGGCGTCCCATTCCACGACGCGGTCGAGCAGGATCATTCTGCCGGCGTGCGGGAGCAATCGATCGATGGACCAGGGGATCATGTCGCGTCCGCCAGGATCAGGCTCGCGTTGTTGCCGCCGAACGCGAACGAATTGCTCATGAGGTGGCGGCGGCCCGCCGGCAGCGTATCGCCGATTCGCGTGAAGGCGAGGGACGGCAGTGCCGGATCGGGCTCGCCGTCCCATACATGCGGGGGCAGGCGCCGCCACGGGTCGGTGAGCGCGAGCCAGCAGAACGCGGCTTCCAGGGCACCTGCGGCACCCAGCGTGTGCCCGGTCAGCGCCTTGGTCGATGAGCAGCGCACGGGACGCGCGAAGGCGGTGGCCATCGCGTGGCTTTCCATCGCGTCGTTGTGCTCGGTGGCGGTACCGTGCAGGTTCACGTAGTCGACGCTATCCGCGGCGATGCCCGCCGTCGACAAGGCGCGGCGCATCGCTTCGCTGGCACCGCGCCCATCGGGTTCGGGCGACGACATGTGGTGGGCGTCCGAACTGGCGCCGCCGCCGAGCATGACGACCGGCGCGGCGTCACGGGTCATCAGGAACAACGCGGCGGCTTCGCCGATGTTGATGCCATCACGCGAACGGGAGAACGGCAGACAGCGTTCGGGTGCCATGGCTTCCAGTGCATGGAATCCATTCGTGGCGAGGCGGCAAAGGGTATCGGCGCCACCGCAGATCACCGCATCGCACAGGCCGAGCCGAAGGAGTCGCTGCGCGCTGAGCAGGGCGCGTGCGCCCGAGGTGCACGCGGTGGAAATGCCGTAGCAGGGGCCGGCGACGCCCAGCCACTCGGCAAGGAAGGCGGCCGGTGCCCCGAGTTCCTGGTCGCTGTAGCGGTAATCGTCGGGCCATGCGCCGTCCACGCCACGCGCGGCGATGCCGCGGGTCGCTTCCTCGATGCCGGTGGTGCTCGTGCCGACGACCACGCCCACGCGGGCGACTCCGAAGCGGGCGATCGCGGCACGGATCTCCGTTTCGATTTCCCTGGCCGCGAGCAGCAGCAAGCGATTGTTGCGCGTGTCCCGCCCCTCCATGCCGGCGGGTACGGGCGGCAGTTCCGCCGTCACTTCGCCCAGCGGCATGGTGCGCGCGGGCACCCAGCCATCGAGTGGCCGGAGACCGTGTGTGGATGCGTGAAACAACGCATCGGCCACCGCGGCCTTGCCCGCGCCCAGCGAACAGGCCACGCCGAGCGCGTTGAGGTACGTCGTGTTCATGCCGGGGAGAGCGGCTTGCGCGCGGCCACGTTCACCAGGGTTTCCTCGCGCTCGCCGGGCGGGGGCGGCGCCTTGATGCCCCAGCGTTCGAGCAGGCCGAAATCCTTCGACCGGCTCCACCAGAGGTAGGGCAGGGAAATATTGCTTTGGTCGAAGACAAAACCCCGGGCGCGCAGCATCGCCATGTATTCATCGGCGCTCTTCTGCACGTGCATGGGATGGCGAAAGAACCAGCGGATCACCCAGGTGTCGATATAGGCGCGCGTGGATTCGGCGAAGAGCAGCAGTCCGCCCGGCTTCAGTACGCGCCAGAATTCGTCGAGGGCGCGTTCCTGTTCCACCAGGTGATGGAAGGTCTGGTGGCAGAACAGCACGTCCACGCTGGCATCGGGCAGGTCGATGCTGGCGCAGTCGCCGAGCATCAGCTTCGCCTCGATGCCTTCGCGTTCCGCTTCCCGGGCCGACAAGGCGATGCTGTGCGGGTCGGCGTCCAGGCCCACGATGCGGGCGGGTGCGAAGGCATCGCGCAGCAGGCGGAACGAGCGGCCCTGGCCGCAACCGACATCGAGCAGGGTGCCACCTCGTGGCAGCGGCTCGCCGGCCAGTCGTTTCAGGTCGTTGATGGCGACCCGTAGCACGTGGTGCTGCCAGGTATGCGTGCGCAGGAAAACGAAACCGATCCGGGTTTCCTCGACATAGGTGGCGCTGGCGTACTTCATGGCGTGCTTCCCGCGGAGCGGCGTGCGAGGCGACGATCGACGTCGTCGGTGAACACGGCGGGCGAGACCAGTTGCATCTCTCCGTCGACGAGGCTCACCGCGACCTGGATGGTGCTGGCACGGGTGAGGCGCTCGCCGCTGGCGGCATCGCTCAACGTGTAGTGGATCTTCAGGCGGTTCTGCCACTCGACCAGTTCGGCGCGCACGCGCAGGATCTGTCCGAAGCGTGCGGCGCGGGCATAGCGCAGTTGCAGGTCGATGATGGGCCAGGCGTAGCCGGTCTCCTTCATCCGCCTGTAGTTGTGGCCGATATCGTCGAGCAGCGCGCAACGCGCGATCTCAAGGTACTTCACGTAGTGGCCGTGCCAGACGACGTCCATGGAGTCGACGTCGAAGAAAGGGACGGTCACTTCGATCTCGGCGGCGAGGATGCCGCTAGCGCGCATGGGTTGCTCCGTTCGTCTCGTGCCAGTACGGGTGGAAATTGAACCATTGCAAGGGCGCCTCGAGGCAACGCTCGCCGAGCCACGCGGCATAGTCCGTCACCGACCTGGCGATGGCCGCGTCGCGCGACCCGCGTTCCCAGCCGGCGGCATCGGCGAAGCGGCGCAGGTGGATGCGATAACGGCCCCGATGTTTCAGGCAGCAAACGAGGTTCACCGGGCAACGCAGCATCGCCGCCATCAGCCACGGGCCTTGCGGGAAGGCCGCGGGGGCGCCGAGGAAGTCCGCGTCGACGACGCGGCCGCCATGTTGCGGCACGCGGTCGCCAGCGATGGCGATCCATTCGCCCCGCTCCAGCCGCTGCGACAGTTCCAGCATCGCGGAGGTGTCCAGGTCGCCCACGTGCATCAGGCGCAGCCGCTTGTCGCCCGATTCGCCAAGCAGCCGGTTGAAGTGCGCGGCGTTGGGCAGGTGCATCAGGACGTTCAGCGCCACGCCCTCGCCGAGTTCGGCCATCGCACGGCATACGTCGAGGTTGCCCAGGTGGGTGCAGACCAGCAGCTGCCCGCGCCCACCGGCCAATAGCGCATCGCGCACGCCATCGGGATCGTCCATGTCGATCGAGGCGAGGCGCAGCTTGCCGCGCCAGACATCGAAGCGGTCGAGCATGCATTCGCCGAAGGCCAGGTACTGGGCGAACACGGCACGCGAACGTGGGAAGAGGCCGGCGCGCCCGCTCCATGCGGCGAGGCGCCGCTGGTAGTCGCGCACGTTGTGTCGCGCCGCGCGCCCGGTGACGAAGAAGTACAGCACGATCAGCTGGATCACGGGCGTGACCACGCGCCGGCCGAGTAGCCGCACGGCGATGGCGGTGAGCTTGATGCCGAGGAAGTTGCCGCGCTCCTTCTGCGCCGCCCAATGCACGTTCGCCGTCGCTTCAGGCATGGGTGGCATCCAGGCGAAGATGGGCCGAGGAGACGGCTGCGTCGTCCATGCGATAGGCGAAGTGAAGGCGCGCGGTATCGCGGTCGTGGCGCAGGACGAGACGGACCCGGTCGCCGGGGCGGAGCAGCCGCTGGAACTTCAGGCCGTCCACGGCACGGCAAGTGCGTGACGTGCCGAGCTGCGGCGCGGCCAGGTCGAGCGCCCAACCGACCTGCAATACACCGGGCAGCACCGGCGCATCGGGGAAGTGGTCCGCGAAGCAGGCGAGGTCGAGCGGCAGTTCGAGGTCGATCGTGCAGGTGTCGCCTTCGCGGCGCTCGCCGAGCACGATGGGAGTCTCGGGCAAGGGGGCGCGCAGCAGCGCATCGACGCCGGGCGGTTCCGGCAGCGTATCGACGAAGCGCCAGACCAAGGGCGTCGACAGGGCGTCGTCACCGGCCGCGTACTGGCCGAGCTCGTTGACCAGGCCCTCGCGGCCGTGACGAAGCAGGGCCAGCCGTCCAGCGGTGCCCAGCGCGACCACCATGCCCGGACCCCGTTTTCCGGCATACCCACCCGCCGCCGCGGCGACCCATGGATGCGAGGCGAGCCGTCGCGCCGCATCGTCCATCGGCGCCTTGTTGATCCGCCGGCGAAGGCGCTGGCGGAGTATCCACTCGCCCAGGAACAGCGCGCCCATGACGGAATAGGCGAGGATGCCGTTGTAGAACGTCCACCATGAAAGCGGCCCCCACTCGGCGAGCACGCCGGAGGCGGTGCCGTTGAGCGCGAAGAACGCCACCCATACCCAGGTCACCCGGCGCGTATAGCGGACGGCCACCGGTGGCAGGTCCGGTTCGCTCACCCGGGCGATGCGCTCGATCATCGGCGGTCCGTATTTCAGGCTCAGGCCGAAGGCCGCCAGCAGCAGGGCGCAGATCAGGCTGGGGTACCAGCGCAGCAGGTGTTCTTCGCCGCCGAAGGCGAGCACCGCGCAATAGACCAGGGTGATGCCGAGCATCCAGCGCCCGCCTGGCTGGCGCAGGAGCGCGGGGGCGCGGACGAGCCAGAGGCTTCCGAGGATCAAGCCGAAGACCGGCGTCGACACGTGATCCATGCCGAAGTACACGATGAACGGGTACAGCACGCCGACGATCAGGAGGACGAGGTCGCTCAGCTTGCGCATGCGGGCCCACTCGCCTGGACGTAGAGGGCCAGGCTGCGCACGGTTTCGAAATGGCGCCGCGCGTCGCGCGAATCCGATGCGATCTTCAGGCCATAGCGGTTTTGCAGGGCGAGCGCGAGTTCCAGCGCATCGACCGAATCCAGCCCGAGGCCCTGGCCGAAAAGCGGCTGGTCCGGGGCGATGTCGTCGACGCCCAGGTGTTCCAGGGCGAGCGTGTCGATGATGAGGCGGGCGATATCCCGCTCGAGGTCGTTCATGCCTTGAGTTCCCTGGCGTAGAGGGCGTGCAGGTGTTCGTTGAGACGTCGGGAGGCTATCGGCGCGGGAGTACCTTCGCTGAAGCCCTCCACGGGAATGTCGTCACCCACGCGCAGATGCATGCGCACGCGGCGGTGCGGGACGCGATACCACGGCTCGGCCTTGGTCAGCGTGGTGGGCCGGACGCTGATGAACACCGGCGTGACCACCCGCGCCCCGCGAACGGCGATCGCCGCCGCGCCACGGTGGAACACGGGGAATTTTCCCGGCGTGGTCCGCGTGCCTTCGGGGAAGACGATCAGCGTCTGTCCTTCGCGCAGCACGTCGGCCGCGCGCTCCAGCATGTCCGCGCTGCCGTCGTTGCTGATGTACTGCGCGACGCTCACGGGCCCGCGCATGCAGGGGTTCTTCCAGAGGCTGTGCTTCACGATGCAGTTGGCATCGGGCACGTGGCCGATGAGGTAGACCACGTCGATCAGCGAAGGGTGGTTGGCGACGATCATCTGGCCGGGGCGGCCCAGCTTCTCCAGGCCTTCGAAGGAATAGTTCACCACGCCGGTCCGGTACATGAACTGGGCATGCAGCCAGAAGGCGTGGCCGACCGTGCGCCGGGCGCGCCGCCGGCGCACGGCGGGCGGCCCTGGCCAATGCAGGACCACGGGCAGGATGAGCAGCCGCAGCAGCACGCCGCCGACGCCGAACAGCGCGAAGCTGAGCGCGGTGAAGACGAAGCGCCACGCCCAGGCGTCGCGGCGGCGGCTCACGCTATCGGCTGCCAGGTCCATCGTCGTGTCTTCCACGGGTGGTCGAGGGTCGCACCATGGTGCAGGGCGCGGACGAAACGCAAGGCGTGCGGCTCACCGGCCGCCGGCGTGGCGCCGGTGTTTTCACCGAGCGACAGGCGCCAGCGCGGTCCGTCGCCCGCCAGCGACACACGCAGTGCCAGCGTATACGAGAAGGGCACGTCGTCGATCCACCCGTCGTAGGCCTTGGCGGGGAGCTCTTCGGCGACGACCACGATGGCGGCGGAAGCGCCCTCGGCCAGCAGGGTCGCGGCCTCCACGACGGCGTGCTCGAAGGTGTCGTCCTCGCCGGCGATGGCCACCGATTCGCCGCGCTGGCCGCGCAGGATGGACCATTGCCCGGCGATGGCGTTGTGCACGGACAGGCCGAACCGCGTCGGTGACAGCGGGGCTTCGCGGCCGATCTCGTCGAGCATGGCGAACGTATGGGTGGTTTCGCCGTGGCGAGAGGCGAACACGAAAGGCAATTGTTCGTCGTCGCCGCACAAGGGCCACGCGGTGTGCATCACGATGCGCGCCAGCCTGCTGAGACGGCGGCGCTGCATCGCCGGTACGAAATCGCAGGCGGGCTGTTCGCCGCGATCGACGACGGGGTGCGGAGCGGCGGCCCATGCTGCCCAGTCGGCGGCGTCGTCGATGCCCGGCGCCCAGGCACGCCACGCGTCGATGTGCAGGTCGATCATGCGTTGTCCCCGTCGAAACGGCGGATCACCAGCGCGGCGCAACTCCCGCCGAAGCCGAAGGTGTTCGAAAGCAGGCTGTCGATGCGTGCCGCGCGTTCGCCCTCGATGAGCGGAGCGTCGGCGAAGGCGGGATCGCGTTCGCGTGGCGTGGCACCGCCAAGCAGGACCTCCCGTTCCATCATCGCGATCGCGGCGATGGCATCGAGCGCACCCGCGGCGGCGGGCGCGTGGCCGATGAGGCCCTTGATCGACGACATCGGCGGCACCGGGTGGCCGCGATCGCCGAAAACGCGGCGCAGCGCCTCCCATTCGGCGAGATCGCCCGCGACGGTGGCGCAGGCGTGCGTGTTCACGTAGTCCGGCAGGGTGCCGGCGAGGTCGATGGCCTGGTGCATGGCTTCCGCCATGCCGTCCGCGGCGGGGCTGATCATGCCGTCCGGATCGGAGGCGGCGCCGTAGCCCGCCATCTCGGCGAGGATCGTCGCTCCCCGTGACAACGCGTGTTCCAGCGATTCCAGCACCAGCACGCCGGCGCCGCCGCCGAGCAGGATGCCGTCGCGGTCGATGGCGTAGGGCGTGGACACGCGCTCCCCGGCCACGCTGGTGGAGGAAAGCGCGTTCATCACGTCGAAGCACATGGCGGCCTTGTCATGCAGTTCCTCGGCCCCGCCACACACCACGATGTCCTGGCGGCCGAGCTGGATCAGTTCCATGCCCTGGCCGATCGCGTGCGTGGCGCTCGTGCAGGCGGAGCCGACGGTGAATCCACGGCCGCCGAATCCGAACGCATGGGTGAGCGTGGCCGATACCGCGCTGCCCATGCTGCGCGGCACGATGAAGGGTGACAGCCGGGATATCCCCTTGGCGTGGAAGACATCCAGGCCGGCCTCGTACTCGCTCAACGCCGCGGCACCGCCCATGACGATGCCGACATCGCGTTCGCGCACCCGCGCCTCGTCGAGCTTCGCCTCGGCCAGTGCTTCACGCGTGGCGTGCCAGGCGAACTCGGCCGCCTGGGGCAGGTAGCGGCGCAGCTTGCGCGGTGGCGGCTCCAGCGCGGACAGGTCGACGGGCGCGGCGACCCGGCAGCGCATGCCTAGCGCCTCGAAGTCGTCCCTGTGACGAAAGCCCGCACGGCCCGCGCGCAATCCCTCGAACAGCGCATGCCGGCCGGCGCCGAGGCAGGACACCGCGCCCATGCCGGTGACGACGACACGCCGCATCAGCGATGCGCCTTGAAGATGAGCGAGGTGTTGATGCCGCCGAAGGCGAAGTTGTTGTTCATCACGTGGTCGGTCTGGATGTCCCTTCCTTCGCCGGTGAGGTAGTCCAGTGCCGCACACTCGGGGTCGGGCGTGTCGAGGTTGATCGTCGGGGCGAACCAGCCGCCGCGCATCATCTCGATCGCCCACCAGGCTTCCAGCGCGCCGCAGGCGCCCAGCGTGTGGCCGACGTAGCTCTTCATCGAGCTGATCGGCACGCCGGCGCCCAGCACGTCGGCGGTGGCGTGGCTCTCGGCCACGTCGCCGCGATCGGTGGCGGTGCCATGCGCGCTGACGTAGCCGATCGCGGAAGCCGGCAATCCCGCATCCGCCAACGCCAGGCGCATGGCGCCCGCCATCGTTTCCCGCGTGGGTTGGGTGATGTGCGCGCCGTCGGAATTGGTGCCGAATCCGACGACTTCGGCATAGATTCGCGCACCGCGCGCCAGTGCGTGTTCGTATTCTTCGAGGATCAGCGTGGTCGCGCCTTCGCCGACCACCAGGCCGTCGCGCCTGGCGTCGAACGGTCGGGGCGTGAGTTCCGGCGTATCGTTGCGGGTGCTGGTGGCGAACAAGGTGTCGAACACGGCCGCGCCCGGGCCGGAGAGTTCCTCGGCGCCACCGCACAGCATCAGCGTCTGCTTGCCTTGCTGGATCGCTTCGTAACCGTAGCCGATGGCCTGGCTTCCCGAGGTACAGGCGCTCGAAGTGGTGATCACCCGGCCCTTGAGGCCGAAGAACACGCCCACGTTCACCGCCGTGGTGTGCGCCATCATCTGGATGTAGCTGGTGGCGGTCACGCCCTGCATCGAGCCGGTTTCCAGCATGTGCCCCACGGTACGGGCCGGCTCGATACTGCCGCCGGACGAGCCGTAGGCCACGCCCATGCGGCCATCGGCGATGCGCTCGTCGTGAAGCAGGCCGGCATCCGCGAGTGCGCGTTCGCTGGCGGCGACGGCCAGTTGCGCCACGCGGCCCATCGAACGCACGTGCTTGCGCGACCAGTGCGTGGGCAGGCTGAAATCGTCCACCGGTGCGCCCAGGCGGCCGTTGAGCTTGTCGAAGTAGTCCCACTCGCCCATCCGGCGCACGGCGTTATGGAACCGGCGCAGGCGCGCCTCGATGCCGGCCCAGTCGTGGCCAAGCGGCGTGATGCCGCCGATGCCGGTGACGACGACGCGTTTCATCGTGCGATTCCCCATGGAATATGCGGTGGTGTTCATGCGTTGGATTTCTTTGGTGCGGGGACGCTTACCGGTGCCAGCAGCGCGGTGAAGCCGATCCCGAGGAGCAGGGTAAGACCGAAATGCCGGAGGGCGGGCATCGTGCTGAGCGCGAGCAGCCCGAACGAGAGCAGGGCCGTGACGGCCGATAGCAGCACGCCCGCGTAGGCGGCCCCGGGAACATGGGCGGCATGGGGTTCGCCTTCGCGGAGGAAGACGGCATAGTTCGCGCCGACGCCGAGCACCAGCATCAAGGCCATGATGTGGAACAAGGTGACAGGTTGGCCGAGGTAGCCGAGCGCGGCGACGCTGAAGACGATGCCGGCGGCCGGTGGCAGGAGCACGCGCCAGGCGGCCCGTGGCCCGTAGCGCCAGGCGAAGGCCAGGCCGACCAGCGCCAATGCCGCGCCCAGCCAGATATCCGCGTAGCCGCGATAGCGGCCGAACAACAGGGAGATGCCGGCGGGCTTGTCGACCAGCGAGACGCCGGGCAGGCCTTCGGCGGCCGTGCGCAGCAGGTTCACGTCGTCCTGGCCCTGCGGCAGCACGATGCTGCCGGTGCCATGCTCCCCGCTCATCCACAGGTAGTGGAAAGGCATGTATGCGGGCGTCCCGAGCCAGTCGTCGAGGGTGAACGCCCTGCCCGGGAAGGTGGCCTCGTAGGCGTCGGCCGCCTCGGCCTTGAAGCCCGCCGTCACCATGGCGGAGCGGACCTTGCCATGGCATTCGTCCGCGATTATCGGCGCACTTCCTGCTTCGTCCGATTCGCGCGCAGGCGCGCTCCCACAGAAGAGATGGGAGACGGCGGCCAGGTTGTCGCGTTGCCGTTTCATCGAGGGCAGCATCGTGGTCACGCTGGTCCAGCCGCTGAGCTTGCCGTCATCCCGCCACTTGCCCAGGCGATCGGTGAGTGCTTCCTCGCGTTGCAGTACCTGCTCGGTGTCCTTGCCTTCCACCAGCCAGAACTGGCTGCCGCCACCGAAACCGGCGATATCGCGGATCGCGACCGTCTGCGCTTCGAGCGACCGTGGCGGCGAGATGAGCAGATGGATGTCGTCGTCGTGTCCGAGGCGCAACCAGCCGGGAAGGGCGAGCAGCGCCAGCACGGCGATGGCCACGAGGGCGTGGCGACCCGAGGCGATGCGCTGCCAGCCGAGCGCCAGCCGCACCAGGGAAGGGGCGAGCGGTGCGCGTGCCGGCTTCGCCGCCAGCACCGGCAGCAGCCAGAACACGCTGGCGCAGGCGACGGTCATGCCGGCGATGGCGAAACAGGCCATCTGCCGCAAGGCGGGAAAGGGTACGAGCGCGAGCAGCGCGTAACCCAGCAGGGAGGTGGCCAGTGCCAGCAGCAGCGCGGGGCGGACCTGCCGCACGCCGTGCCCGGCGTTCCATGCCTGGCCTGCGTTGGCACGCGCGCAAAGGTACTGGATCGAATAATCCACCGCTTCGCCCAGCAACGCCGCACCGAAGACCAGGGTCAGCAGGTGTAACTGGCCGAACACCAGCACCGTGGCGACGACGGCGCCGACCACCCCGAGCGCGGTGGAGACGAAGGCGATCAGCAGTGGCCGGAGCGAGCGGAATACGAACAGCAACAAGGCCGCGATGCCGAGCGACGAGGCGATGCCGACCACATGCGTATCCCGTTCCGCGCCGGCACGCGCCGCGGCGGCATAGAAGATCGCTCCGGTGCGCAGCAGTCGTGCATCAGGATGCTTCGCCGCCATGGCCTCTTCGGCCTTGGCCAGCGCCGCCAGCGCCTGGTGCTGCACGGTGTCGTCGTATGACGAGCCGTTGAGCGTGGCGACCACCAGGACATGGCTCCCGTCGTCGCGATGCGCGACGAGCAGGTCGTCCTCGGGCACGAGGACGGCGCGGTTCCATGGCTGGCGGTCGAGCCAGTGTTGCAGCCAGCCGAACGGATCGTCGGTGAGTTTCGCGCCTGCGTTCGCGCCGAAAGGTTCATTCAACCGCCGCTTCAGCGCGGCGACGGGATCGAAGCCCGGCGCCGCGATGGCGGCGCGATCTTCTGCCGTCAGCAGGTGGAAACGGAACGGCAGGAACGGGGTGACGAGCTGGTCGAGGTCGAAGGGCGGCAGTTCGGCGACGACCGAGGTGAAGGCGGGATCGTTGCTTAGCGTGGCGCCCAGCTCGCGCGCGGCGTCCTTGGCGGTGCCGTCGTCGGCGCTGCCCACCAGCAGCACCATGCGGTCCCCGCTGGACTTCGCCAGCCGTTCCACCGCGTCTTCCGCCAGGGGATGGCGCTCGGTGGCTGGCAGCATGGCCAGCAGGTCGGTCTGCAGTGGGGAGACGCCGCGGCCGAACAATAACCAAGCGCACAGCACGCAGGCCGCCAGCGCGGTGAAGGCGAACAAGCCGGCACGCACCGCGGTCGGAACCTGCCTCATGGGACGCCGAGCACCTTGGCTTCGAGCAGGGTGAGCGGCCCCGCGTCGCGCGTGTCGGAGAAGGCGATGCGGGTGCGTTCGCCATTGGCGAGCTCGACCTCGATCGACTGCAGGAAGGCGTCGCCCTTCAGCGTGATGCCGGCCAGTACGCGGGCCATGCGTGCCTGGCGCGGTGCGAATCGCAAGGTCCAGCGTTCCGGCGAGCCCTCCTTGGTGACGCTGAACTGGCGCATGGCCTCGGTCGATTGCCCGGCGAGCAGCGACTGCAGCATCGCCGAGACCTGGCTGACGCCACGATTGCCGTCGCGAACGCGTTCGAGCCTGCCTTGAGCATCCAGCCGCGAGGTGCCATCCGTGGTGAGCACGAGGTTGTCGTCGAAAGGCTCGCGTGTGTGCCAGAGCATGCCGTGCCCGACGACGAACAGGAGTTCGCCATGGCTGACCTGGGGCTCCGCCAGCGCGGGGTTCTCGCGGCTCTGGGTGAACGTGGCGCGCACCTGGGCGTGCCGGGCGAGTTGCGCCAGGATGTCGTCCACGGCGGCGGGCACCTGGGCCCGGGCGGCGAACGCGCAGAACAGCGCGGCGAGGACGATCAGGCGGCGCATCGGGGGTTCCTCCGGCCCAACCTGCGAAGGAGCAGGCGTGGCATGCGTGGCAGCATGCCGAGTAACAGGCGGGTATGCATGGCGGTGATGCGGACGTTGTCGTGCCACATGCGAAAGTGCGACAGGCCGTCTTCCGGATAGATCACGCGCGTCGGCACGTTACGCACCGGCACGCCGCGCCAGAAAAGCCGCACCGCGATCTCGGTGTCGAAATCCATGCGCGCCGGAAGCGGCTTGCGCGCGATTTCGGCGGATGTCTCGGCGAGGGGATAAAGGCGGTACCCGCACATGGAATCGTGGATGTCGAACGAAAGCGTCTCGGCCCACACGCAGGCATGCGTGAGGTAACGGCCGTACAGGCGCGCGCGCGGCACCGTGTCGTCGTAGATCGGCTTGCCACAGATCATCGCCTCCGGGGTGGCGCGTGCCTCGGCGAGGAAGCGCGGCACATCGGCGGTGTCGTGCTGCCCGTCGGCGTCGATCTGCAGCACATGGCTGTAACCGGCCGCGTGCGCGGCGAGGAAGCCGGCGGTGAGGGCGGCGCCCTTGCCCGCATTCTCGGGCAGGCGGATCAGGCGAAGCTCGTCGCGGCCGGTGACCAGCGCGTCGAGGATGTGGCGTGTCTCGTCGTTCGAGCCGTCATCGACGATCAGCACGGGCAAGCCATGCGCCGCCAGGGCGTTCGCCGTGGCGGCGATGGTTCGGCCGTGGTTGTAGATCGGTACGACGGCGCAGGGCGCGAAGGAGCGCGCCGCGGCATCGCGCGGTCCGGGCCTGCCCGCCATCGGTCCGCTCAGCGGGTGAGCAGTGACTGCACGGTGGCGACGACGTCGCCGACCGTACGCACGCTCTTGAAGTCCTCGGGCTTGATCCGGGTGCCGGTCATGTCCTGGACCTGGATCGCCAGATCGATCGCGTCGATGCTGTCCAGTTCGAGATCGGTGAAGAGATTGGCTTCCGGAGTCACCTTGCTCGGGTCGATCTCGAAGGTCTCGTGCAGGACCGAGCGGAGGCGAGCGAGGACGTCGTCGGAGGTAAAGGTTTCAGCTGGGATCGCGCTCATAGCTCGGTAAGTCCATTTCATCCCCGGGGTCGCGCAGGCCCGCGCCCGAGAGGGCAAACGGAAACGAGCGCCACCATCGAGGCGACGAAGGTGATCGGAATGCTCTGGTTGTCGCCGCCATCCGGCGGCATTCCCCTGAACCCAAAAGCACCGTGTAGGCAAAGCCTTACAAGAGTGCCCGGGTGTGGAAAGTGTAGCAGATCGAAGCCCGGAACATGGGGGCGGTGCGAACCGCCCGGAGTGGAAGCCGCCCCTGATAGGAGCCGGCCTGGGTGGGAGCCGACCCTGTCGGCGATGAGTGCTTGCCTCAGTCTGGCCCGCTGCCGCGGGATCGCCGACAAGGTCGGCTCCCACCAGGCCGGCTCCGCTGGCTCCTTGCCAACCTCGAGGGCGTCCGGACGCGGTGGCCGTCCGGACGCCGTACCGTCCGCGGACACGTACCGGTATCGCGGACGCTCCGCACGAAGCCCCGTGGAATGCGCCTTCCAGCCCGTTGCAGCGGTTGGCACGGCCCTTGCGATACCACTCTCGAAACCTCTTCATCCATCGTCCTGGAGAACGACCATGAAATTCGAGACCGCCATGCTGAAAACCTTCTTCGTCGCCGTCGTCCTGACCTGCCTGTTGACCCTGGGCGCGATGGTGACCGCGCCGTCGGCCGCCGTGACAGCCACGAACCTGGTCGCCGCGGCGCCCTGAACGCCAGCCGTGGCGCTTCAGGTATTCACGAATCGCATCACCATTGCACGCGAGCCATCCAGTCCCGAGATCTGGCCCGACACCAGGATGCCCCGCTCGCCTTGCATCGCGAACCCGCGACGGATCTCGGTATGGGTTGGTTCGTTGAAGAACACGAAGCCATCCAGGTCACCGAACGAGGTATCGAGGGCTCCGGAAGCGAGGTAACGGCCGATCAGGATGCCATCGGAGATCAGGCCGCCACGGTTACCGACCGCGATGAGGTGCCCCTCGCTGTCGAATCCGCCTGTCTTCAGCCACGAAGGGCTCACGGCCGCCGTGGTGTAGAGAATTTCGCCGTCATTGAATGCGCGGTTCGGTTGACCCGTCGAGTCCACGCCGGCAAGGAATCCGCGAAGTTCATGGTTCTGTTCGGGGACCGCATTCATGCCGACGACGATGAACGCCCCTTCGCCAGCGGGGATGAGGTCGTCGAGGGAGCCCACCGCGGTGTGACCGGATTCGGTGTTGATCGGTATCGCGAAGTTCCCGTCGACGCCGAATGAACCGTCGATACTTCCGTCATCGAAGTAGCGGCGAACGAGCAACATGCCGGCGTATTGGCCCGCCACGACGAAAGCGTGACCCTGGGCATGACCGCACTGGACATTCTCTTCGTCCACCTGGCCGGGGAAGCTGCTCAGAGGGAGTATGCCTCCCCCGTTCAGCGTCATATCCCATTGCCCATTGGCCAGCAATCGAAGGATGACGCCCTCGATCTTCGCGTTCTGCCTGTGTCGGCGTTTGCCCACGACCAGGATGCGCCCGTCTTCCAATGGGGTCACCGTTGCGTGGATGAGGGCATGGAATTCCATGTCCAGGACAGCCAGGCCGCCGTTCCCGAACGTCTCGTCACGAACGCCCTGGAGATCCACCATCGCGAGTGCGTGGACGATCGAGTCTTTCAGCGACGTCGTCAGGTGCACGAGGATATTGCCGGTCGGGTGCATGTAAACATGTACGGCCTCCGCTCCGATCGCCGGAGTTACCAGGCTCAGGCCCTCGGTGCCGAAGCTGGCATCGACGGACCCGTCGGCACGCAGTTTCATCACGAAGGCGCTGTTCTCATCCTTGCCCGTGCGAATGCAACTGCCCGAGACATAGACCGTGTCGTCGCGCGTATCGCTGGTGACGCCGTATGCCCTCATCAGGTCGAATCCGGGGGCGGAAAGGACGGTCATTCCGTTGTCGCCGAACGTCGGGTCCAGCCCGCCGGCCCGGTTCGAACGTGTTTTCGATGCATTGCCATTCACGGCGTCGCTCCTTGGCCGTCCATTCCATTCATGTGCCGCGAGCCATCTTCAAAGGGGCTGTACGTCGTCGGCCTGCAAGCCTTTCTGGCCTTGCACCACGATGAACGACACCCTCTGTCCTTCCTTCAGGGACTTGAAACCCGGCGACTGGATGGATCGGTAGTGCACGAAAACATCGGCACCCGTTTCCGGCGCGATGAAGCCGAATCCCTTCGCGTCGTTGAACCATTTGACCGTGCCGTTCTGCCTTCCGTTGTTCATGATGCATCCACTCCCTGGGTTGTCGATGGCGGGCTCGAATGTAACCGCCGCATCCAGCGTATGCCCGGCCTCGCCCCGCCGATAGGCGAGGGCACCCGTCCAGATGGCGTAATCCCGAAACGAAAGAAGCCGCCGGATCGCGCCGGCGGCTTCTTCGTTGCCCATTATGCGTAGTGCTTACTGCCCGCGCATGCGGCCCTGGAAGCGCGGTGCGCCGTTGCCCATGTGGGGCAGGCGGATCTTGCCGATGGCGCTGATGCGCTCTTCCGCCATGCGGTCCGCGGCCTTGTAGGTCGGGATGTTGTCGCGGGCGGAGATCTCGAAGATGCGGCCGACGTTGTAGTAGATCGTGCGCATCATGCGCATGGCGCGCTCGCGGTTGTAGCCGTCGATCTCCAGCGAGACGTTCATCACGCCACCCGCGTTCACCGCGTAGTCCGGGGCGTAGACGATGCCACGACGTGCGACTTCGTCGCCGATGGCGTCGGTGGCGAGCTGGTTGTTGGCCGCGCCGCAGATGATCTTCGCCTTGATGCGGTCGATCGTCTGCTCGTTGATCGTGCCGCCAAGGGCGCACGGGCTGTAGACATCGGCGTCGACGTCGTAGATCTCGTCCAGGCCCACGGCCTCGCACCCGAGTTCGTCGACACAACGCTGCACCGCGTCCTTGTTGATATCGGTGACGAACACCTTCGCGCCCTGCTCGCGCAGCAGCTTGATGAACTCGCTGCCCACATGGCCGCAGCCCTGCACGGCGTAGCTGTACTTGCCGACGTCTTCATTGCCGTGCTTGCTCTGCAGCGCGGCCATCAGGCCCTGCAGGGTGCCGAACGCGGTGAACGGCGAGGGATCGCCCGAACCGCCATGCACCTGGTGCACGCCGGTGACGTATTCGGTCTCGCGGTAGACGTATTCCATGTCGTTGACGTCGATGCCCACGTCCTCGGCGGTGATGTAGCGGCCGTTGAGCGAGTTGACGAAACGACCGAAGGCGCGGAACAGCGCCTCGGACTTGTCCTTGGAGGGATCGCCGATGATCACGGCCTTGCCGCCGCCGAGATTCAGGCCGGCCACCGCGTTCTTGTAGGTCATGCCACGCGACAGGCGGAGCACGTCGTTGACGGCGTCCTGCTCGGTCTTGTACGGCCACATGCGCAGGCCGCCCAGGGACGGGCCAAGCACGGTGTTGTGGATCGCGATGATGGCCTTCAGGCCCGCGTCCTTGTTATGGCAGAAGACGACTTCTTCGTGGCCCGTGTTGGCGATGGTTTCGAAAATCATCGAACGCTAACTCCAGTGTCAAGCGGCAGCAGCACCGCCCTCTAGGTGAAAACCGGCGGTGGGGACCACCGGTGGATGATTGTGACCGTCCAAAAAAATCGCCCCGGCCTGCGAGGCGGGGGCGATATGTCGTGTCAGCTGCCTAGTTTAAACCGTTGCGGCGCTCAGTGTAGGTGCGGCGCAGCACGGGTTCAGCGGTGCCAGTGCGGATCCCGGTACCATGTCTCCCGTTCGATCCGCCAGCCGTGGCCATAGGGGCGCCAGACCGGCGGCCGGTAGACGTACCCGGGGCGCCCCGCGTACCAGTGGCCGCCTACCCAGACATAGCGCCCGCCCGCCCAGTTCCAGTAGCCGGGCGCCCATACGTAGCCCACCCGGGGCGGCGGAACCCGCTCGAAGCGCGGCGGCGGCGGACGGTTGCTCACGGTGACCGACACATATTCCCTTGCGGCGGCGGGGGGCGTGAAGCTCGCGGCGCCGACAGCCAGGCCGAGGGCGGCGACGGCGGCGAGGGTGCGGGTCAGGGTCGTCATTTCTTGCTCCTCCGGGACGTCCGCGGATGCGGATTCGTGCGCCAGAACGCGGGCTCCGGGGCCAGGGTTGACCACCGCCCGATGCGAGCGTTCAGGTTCGTGAAAAGCCCGGATGCGGGATAATCCAGCCGGCCCTCCTGATCGGTTCTCCCATGAAACCTCCCCGCCGCTTCGGCGTCCGCACCATCGCGACCCTGCTGGGCATCCGTGTCGCATATCGGATCGGCGGCCGCCTTTTTCCCAAGCGGACCGTCGTCCATGCGGCGCGGGTCTTCCAGACCCCGCTGCCCAGCAGCCGCGAGCGCGCGGCAAGCGCCCTGGCGGCGATGACGGCCCGCCGGGAGCCTGTGGAGGTCGACGGCATCCCGATCGCCACGTATGTCTGGGGCGATCCGTCGACGCAGCCTTACGTCTTGCTGGTGCACGGGTGGTCGAGCATGGGCTTGCGCTGGGAAAACTGGGCGGCTCGCCTTCTCGCCCGTGGTTGGGCTGCCGTGGCCTTCGACCAGCCAGGACATGGGCATAGTGGAGGCACGTTGTGCACGCTTCCCGATTTCGCCCGTACCGTAGGCGCGATAGGGCGCCATTACGGCGATGCCGAGGGTGTGGTCGCCCATTCGCTGGGTGGCGCGGCGGTCACGCTGGCGTTGGACCAGGGATGGACCGCGAAGCGTGTCGTGCTGATCGCGCCCGCCGCCGATCCGCAGGCGGCGACACGACGATTCGCGCGTTTCGTGCGACTGGGCGAACACCTGAGGCCGACATTGCACGATGTGCTTGCGGAGCGCACGGGCGTCCGTATCGACGATCTGCACATCCGCCACCACGCACCGAAGCGGGCCCAGCCCTTGCTGGTCGTGCACGACGTGTCTGATCGCGACGTGCCGGTGGGCGAGGGTGAGCTGTATGCCAGCCTCTGGCCGGGGGCGAGGTTGCTCAAGACCGACCGCCTCGGCCATCGCCGCGTGGTGGACGACGAAGCGGTGGTGGCGGCCTCGTTGGCGTTCTTGGCGGACTGACTTCATCGCGGCGCCTGCGCTGCACCGCACCAAAGGCCATCGGCGCCTCCGCAGTAGAATCGACGAGTTCCCCACCGTTGTCGGTCTTCCCCGGAGTTTTCATGAGTTCGCAGCCCAAGCACATCCCCGCCAGCAGCACGGACGCGGAGGCGACGCCGCTGCGTTTCGTCACGGCGGCGAGCCTGTTCGACGGCCACGACGCGGCCATCAACATCATGCGCCGGATCATCCAGAGCCAGGGCGCCGAGGTGATCCACCTGGGCCACAACCGCTCGGTGGAAGACGTGGTCCGCGCGGCGCTGCAGGAAGACGCCGACGCGATCGCGCTGTCCTCGTACCAGGGCGGCCACGTCGAGTACTTCAAGTACATGGTCGACATGCTCCGCGAGCGCGGCGCCGCCCATATCCGTGTGTTCGGCGGTGGCGGCGGCACGATCACGCCGGAAGAAATCAAGGAACTCCAGGCCTATGGCGTGGAACGGATCTACCATCCGAACGACGGCATGAAGCTCGGCCTCACCGAGATGATCGAGGACGTGATGTCGCGTACCCGCGCCGCGGTGAAGCGGCGCGTGGAAGAGGCACCGCCGGCCGCCTCCGTCGAGGACGAAATCTCCATCGGTGCCATGCTCTCGGCGATCGAGGAAGACCGGTTCGCCGAGGAAGAACTCGCGCGCCTGCGCAAGGCGTGGAAGCTCGCCGCCGGCAAGACGCCGGTGCTCGGCCTCACCGGCACCGGTGGCGCGGGCAAGTCCTCGGTGGTGGACGAATTGCTGCTGCGTTTCCTGCATGCCTTCCCGCAGATGCGCATCGCGGTGCTTGCCGTGGACCCCACCCGTCGGCGAAGCGGCGGCGCATTGCTGGGCGATCGCATCCGCATGAACTCGCTGCGCAGCCCGCGCGTATACATGCGGTCGATGGCCACGCGCCGCCAGCACGCCGCGACCTCCATCGTGCTGCACGATTGCATCGACTTCCTCAAGGCCCAGGCGTACGACCTGGTGATCGTCGAGACCGCCGGCATCGGCCAGAGCGATTCGGAGATCGTCGATCTCGTCGATTTCCCGGTCTATGTCATGACCAGCGAATATGGCGCGGCGAGCCAGCTCGAGAAGATCGACATGCTCGACTTCGCCGAGCTGGTGGTGCTCAACAAATTCGACAAGCGAGGCGCCGAAGACGCGTTGCGTGACGTGCGCAAGCAATGGAAGCGCAACCGTACCGCGTTCCAGTTGGCCGACGAGAAGGTGCCGGTGTATCCGACGATCGCCAGCCAGTTCAACGACCCGGGCGTCACCTGGATGTTCGCCAACCTGTGCCGCCTGCTTTGCGAGAAGCTCTCGCTGCCGGCCGGCGAATGGACCCCGGAGTTGGACACCCGCCTGCGCGAGCCGCGGGCGACGGTGCTGATCCCGGGCAACCGCGTCCGGTACCTGGCCGAGATCGCCGAGCAGGGCCGCGGCGTCAACGCCACGATCGCCAGGCAGGCCGAAGCGGCAAGCAAGGCGCAGCACTATTACGAGTCGCTCAAGGACATCGGCGACGATGCCTTGCCGCGCGCCTTCGACCTCTACGACCACGACCTGCTCGTCGTCGACGGCGACCGGTCGCTGGCTACGCTGCGCCAGCGCTACAACGAGGCGGTGCGTGAACTCTCCAGCGAGGCCATCAACCTGCTTCGCGAGTGGCCGTCGCGGTTCGAATCGGTCACCGCAGAATTCAACGAATACCAGGTGCGCGACAAGGTCATCCGCGTCGAGAACTACCGTGAATCCCTGAGCCACCAGAAGATTCCGAAAGTGTCGCCGCCGAAGACGAAGGATTGGGGCGACCTCCTGTCCTTCCTCATGCGCGAGAACCTGCCCGGGCATTATCCGTACACGGGTGGCGTCTTCCCGTACCGCCGCGCGGGGGAGGATCCCACCCGCATGTTCGCTGGCGAGGGCACGCCGGAACGCACCAACCGCCGCTTCCATTACCTCTCGCTGGGTGGCGCCGCCGCACGCCTGTCCACGGCGTTCGACTCGGTCACGCTGTACGGCGAGGACCCGGCACCGCGCCCCGATATCTACGGCAAGATCGGTAATTCAGGCGTGTCCATCGCGACGCTGGACGACATGAAGAAGCTCTATTCGGGCTTCGACCTGTCGGCGCCCTCGACGTCGGTGTCGATGACGATCAACGGACCGGCGCCGATCATCCTCGCCATGTTCATGAATACCGCGATCGACCAGAACGTGGAAAAGTACCTCAACGAGGACGCCTCGCGCTGGGAGATGGCCAACGCGCGGATCGCCGAGTTGTACCCCGATGGCAACCGCCCTCGTTACAACGGCGACCTGCCGAAGGGTAACGATGGCCTCGGGCTCGGCCTGCTGGGCGTGTCGGGTGAAGAGGTGGTCGATCCGGAAACCTACGCCCGGATCAAGGCGTATACGCTGGCGACCGTGCGCGGGACCGTCCAGGCCGACATCCTGAAGGAAGACCAGGCGCAGAACACCTGCATCTTCAGCACGGAGTTCGCCCTGCGCATGATGGGCGACATCCAGCAGTATTTCGTCGACCACAAGGTACGCAACTTCTATTCGGTGTCGATCTCGGGGTACCACATCGCCGAAGCGGGCGCCAACCCGATCAGCCAGCTGGCCTTCACGCTGTCGAACGGCTTCACCATCGTGGAGTATTACCTTGCGCGTGGCATGAAGATCGATGATTTCGCGCCGAACCTGTCGTTCTTCTTCTCCAACGGCATGGACCCGGAATACACCGTGATCGGCCGCGTCGCCCGCCGCATCTGGGCCCGCGCCATGCGCGAGCGCTACGGTGCCAGCGCGCGCAGCCAGATGCTGAAGTACCACATCCAGACCTCCGGCCGCTCGCTGCATGCGCAGGAGATCCAGTTCAATGACATCCGCACCACGTTGCAGGCCCTGTACGCGCTCTTCGACAACTGCAACAGCCTGCATACCAACGCCTATGACGAGGCCATCACCACGCCGACCGAGGAAAGCGTGCGTCGCGCCGTGGCGATCCAGCTGATCATCAATCGCGAGTTGGGACTCAACTTCAACGAGAACCCGTGGCAGGGCAGCTACGTCGTGGACGAGCTGACCGACCTGGTCGAGGAAGCCGTATACAAGGAGTTCGAGGCGATCAGCGAGCGTGGCGGCGTGCTCGGCGCGATGGACACGATGTACCAGCGCGGAAAGATCCAGGAAGAGTCGATGTACTACGAGCACAAGAAGCACGATGGCTCGCTCCCGCTCATCGGCGTCAATACCTTCCTGCCCAAGGACCACGGCGGCGAGATCGCCACCGAGATCGAACTGATCCGCTCCACGGAAGAAGAAAAAGGCCAGCAGATCGACAATGTGTTGCTTTATGGCAAGGCCCGCAACCGGCTCGCGCCGGAGAGCCTCAAGGTCTTGCAGAAGACCGCCCGCGAACGCCGCAACGTGTTCGAGCAATTGATGGAAGCGGTGAAGAACAATTCCCTCGGCCAGATCAGCCACGCGCTGTACGACGTGGGCGGCGAGTACCGCCGCAACATGTAACTCCGCAAGCCACAGCCGCTCCGCTCCGGCGGAGCCCACCCCGCTTTGGTGGGAGCCGACCCTGTCGGCGCTTAAGGGCGCCGCGAGCCCCCCCTAGCC
>NZ_JBPGXU010000039.1:0-32805 GCF_056755675.1 Luteibacter sp. KNZ12-1A
TGTCCGGGGCGTTCGCCGGCACCTCCAATGTCACCGGCAACGCGGTGGCGATGGCCCTTGGGGGCGGGGCGACGATGGGTGCCACGGGGTTCGTGGGCCCCGTGTACCGTGTCCAGGGCGGCTCGTACAGCACGGTCGGCGACGCGGTGGGTGCGCTCGACGGCGCGCTGTCCTCCCTGGACACCCGCGTGAACCAGCTGGAGTCCGGTTCCGGCGGGAGCACCCTTCCGGGAACGGCGCCGGTGCGGCGCAACAACGTGATGTCCGCGTCGGTCGCCAGTGCCGCTGTCGCGGCCCCGATGGTCGCGCAGGACGCGTCCGCCCCGGTACAGGCGGCGGCCGTACCGGTCACCGCCGCCGTCGTCGACGGAACGGGTAACGGCACCGCCATCGGGGCCGGCAGCTACGCGAAGGACCCCACCGACCTGGCCGTCGGCACCAATGCCAGCGTAGGCGCCGACAATGGCACCGCCGTGGGGACGGGCGCCACGGTCACGGCGGCGGCGACCAACAGCGTCGCGCTCGGCGCCAATTCCGTGGCCGACCAGCCCAACACCGTCTCCGTGGGAAGCGCGGGGGCGGAGCGGCGGGTGACCAACGTCGCCGCCGGGACGGCGCCGACCGACGCGGCCAACGTGAGCCAGGTCGACCAGGCCGTCGCCACCGCGAAGTCCTACTCCGACCAGGGCGATGCCGCGACGCTGAGCAGCGCCAAGGCATACACCGACCAGAAGTTCGGCGACGTCGTCAGTGGCGGGGCGTTCGACGAGTACAAGCGCACGGTGGATCGCCGCTTCAGCAACCTCAACGACCGCCTTAACAAGGTGGGCGCGATGGGCGCGGCGATGTCACAGATGGCCTTCAGCACCCAGGGCGTCAACGGCGACAACCGGCTCGGCGTGGGCGTGGGCGGATACAAGGGTCAGGGCGCCCTGTCGGTCGGCTACTCGCGCAGCCTCTCGTCCAACGCCAGTCTCACCTTCGGTGCCGCCGTGAGCGGCGGTGAGACCTCTGGCGGTGTTGGTGTAGGCGTGGGCTGGTAAAACAACCCGGGCGGCGCCCACAAGGCGCCGCCAAGTCCTTGAAGCCGGTGGAAACGCCGGCTTTCGTTCGTTACGCCGAGTCGCGAAACGCAGCGATCGCGGTCGCCGCCGACGCACGGTATGTGCTACCAATAGCGGCCCGTCCGGTCAGGAACGATCGGCCGGACGACGTAACCAACGGACCGTGATGGAGATGGCATGTCTGCGATGACCGAGCATAGGGATATGCTTACCGGGGAACCGGGAGAAGTCCAGGTGTGCGCGCACCTCGTCGCGCATGGCCGGCTCAAGGATGCCGACCTTGCGCGGGCCCGCCGCCTGCACGATGAAACGCCGGAGGGTACGCTCACGGCGCTGATGGCGCGGCTTGGCCTGGTTTCCGAGCGCGATCTCGCCGATGCGTGGACCGACCTGCTCGGCCTGCCCTTGCTCGCGGCGAAGGACGCGCCGGAACTGCCCCCCGCCGATACGGAACTCTCGCTCCGTTTCCTCAAGCAATACCACGTGGTTCCCGTCCGCGACGGCGATGACGGCGTCGTCCTGCTGGTGGCCGATCCCGCCGATCCGTATCCCCTGCAGGCCGTGCGGCTGGCGACCGGGCGTGACATCCCGCTGCGCGTCGGCCTGCGCTCCGAGATCGACGATCTCATCGAACGTTATTACGGCCAGGGCCGCTCCGCGATGGGCAGCATCGTCGAGAGCCTGGACGGCAACGCCGCCGTGGAAGACGATGTCGAGCACCTGCGCGACCTCGCGTCCGAGGCGCCGGTGATCCGGCTGGTCAACCTGATCCTGCAACGCGCGGTGGAACAGCGGGCGTCGGACGTGCACATCGAACCGTTTGAGAACCGGCTCAAGGTGCGCTACCGCATCGACGGTGTCTTGCATGAGGTGGAGGCGCCGCCATCGAGTTCCACGGCGGCGGTGATCTCGCGCGTGAAGATCATGGCGCGTCTCAACATCGCCGAGCGCCGCCTGCCGCAGGATGGACGCATCCAGCTGCGTGTGCAGGGCAAGGAACTCGACCTTCGCGTCTCCACCGTGCCGACCAGCTTCGGCGAATCGGTGGTGATGCGTATCCTCGACCGCGAATCGGTGGTGTTCGACTTCGCCTCGCTCGGCTTCACCGACCACTTCCGTGGCCGCTTCGTCGAAGTGCTCGACCGGCCGCATGGTATCCTCCTGGTCACCGGCCCCACCGGCTCGGGCAAGACGACCACGCTGTACACGGCCCTTTCGCAGATCAACACGCCCGACGTGAAGATCATCACGGTCGAGGACCCGGTCGAATACCAGATCGAGGGCATCAACCAGATCCAGGTCAAGCCGCAGATCGGGCTCGACTTCACCGGCGCCCTGCGCTCGATCGTCCGCCAGGACCCGGACGTCATCATGATCGGCGAAATGCGCGACCTGGAAACCTGCCGAATCGCGATACAGTCCGCGCTCACCGGCCACCTCGTGCTCTCCACGCTGCACACGAACAGCGCGTCGGGAGGCATCACCCGCCTGCTCGACATGGGCGTGGAGGATTACCTGCTCGGTTCGACCGTCAATGGCATCCTCGCGCAGCGCCTGGTGCGCCGCCTGGACCCCGAGACCGCGATTCCCTACGAGGCGCTGCCCGAGGTGATCGAGCAGTTCGAACTGCATAAGTACACGGACGAGCGCCCCATCCGCCTGTGGAAACCCGGCACCAGCGCCACCAATCCCACCGGCTACCGGGGCCGGCGCGCCATCATGGAATTCCTCGTGATGAGCGATCCGTTGCGCCGGCTCGTGATGCAACGCGCCGACGCGGGAGAGATCGAGCGCCAGGCGCGTGCCGAAGGGATGCGCACCATGTACGAGGACGGGCTGGCCAAGGCTGTGGCCGGCATCACGACGATCGAGGAAGTCCTGCGCGTCACGCAGGAATCGTAGGCCTTCGCATGAGCCAGTTCCGCTATCGAGCCATCAGCGCCGCCGGCGAGGCCCTGACGGGCCGCATGGAAGCCTCGTCCGTCGAGGACGTGGTCGCGCGTTTGCACGACCAGGGACACACGCCGCTCGAAGCCGCGCCGGCCGATGGCGAATCGTCGGGTGGCGGGATCGCCGCGATGTTCCGCAAGGGCGCGTTCACCGGAGACCAGCTCGCCCAGTTCACCCACCAGCTCGCCACGCTGCTCGGTGCGGGGCAACCGTTGGACCGCGCGCTCGGCATCCTGCTCGACCTGCCCGAGGGCGAACGTGCGAAGAACATGGTGGAGCGCATCCGCGACCGGGTGCGCGGCGGTACCACCCTTTCCACGGCGCTCGACGAGGAAAACGGCGTGTTCCCCCGGCTTTACGTGAGCCTGGTGCGCGCTGGCGAGGCCGGTGGTTCGCTGGACGAAACGCTGCGACGTCTCGCCGATTACCTGGAGCGGTCGCAGGCCTTGCGCGGCAGCATCATCAATGCGTTGATCTATCCGGCCTTCCTGATGGTCGGCGTGCTCGGCTCCCTGGTGCTGTTGCTGGCCTACGTGGTGCCGCAGTTCGTGCCGATCTTCGCCGACATGCAGGTGCCCATCCCGCTCATCACCAAGGTGGTGCTGGCGATCGGCACGGTCATCAGTGACTGGTGGTGGGCCATTGGCGCGTTCCTCGCGGTGCTCGCCATGTTCCTGCGTCTGCGCCTGCGCGATGCGGAGACGAAGCTGGCTTTCCACGGCCGCCTGCTTACGATGCGGGTCGCGGGGCCCTTGCTGCTCAAGGTCGAGACCGCGCGCATCGCCCGCACGCTGGGCACGTTGCTGAAAAACGGCGTGCCGCTGCTCTCGTCCCTCGCGATCGCGCGCCAGGTCACCTCCAACCGTGCCCTCGACCTGGCCCTCGAACAGGCCGCCGAGCGTGTGAAAGGGGGTGCCGGCCTCGGCAGCGCGTTGAGCCAGACGGAGCGTTTCCCGCGGCTCGCCCTGCAGATGATCCAGGTCGGCGAGGAAGCCGGCGCACTGGATACCATGTTGCTCAAGGTCGCCGACACCTTCGACGTGGAGGCCAAGCGCGCCATCGACCGCTTGCTTGCCGCGCTCGTGCCGACCCTCACCATCGTGATGACCGTCATGGTCGCCTTCATCATGGCGGCGATCCTGCTGCCCCTGCTCAGCCTTACCAGCAACATCAACTGATCAAACCGTTCCAAGGAGTTTTCCCATGCGCGCGAACCGTACCCTCCGACACCGCCACGCCCGCGGCTTCACGCTGCTGGAAATGCTCGCCGTGATCGTCCTGATCGGCATCATCGGCGCCATCGTGGTGACCCAGGTCGGCAAGAACGTCGACAAGGGCAAGTACGGCGCGGGCAAGGCCCAGCTCACCACGCTGAGCCAGAAGATCGAGAACTACGCGCTCGACAACGGCACGCCACCGCATTCGCTCGACGATCTCACCACCAAGCCCGCCGACGCGAGCAGCTGGCAGGGCCCGTACGCGAAGGCTTCCGATCTCAAGGACCCCTGGGGCCATCCGTTCGGCTACCGCTACCCGGGCGAGCACGGCAGTTTCGATCTCGTGTTCTACGGACAGGACGGGAAGGCCGGCGGCGACGGCTACTCGGCCGACGTCGGCAACTGGCAGTAACCGGCGGCGGTGGTACGGGTCACGGCCATGCGCGCACGCGGATTCACGCTGTTCGAGATGCTCGCCGTGATTCTCCTGATCGGGGTCGCCGCGGCGGCGGTCTCGATCCCGGTGACCCAGGGACTGGCCAGTGCGCGGGTCAACGCCGCCAGCGGCGAACTCGCGGCGGCACTGCGCTGGACCCGCGCGCAATCGATCGTGCGTGGCCAGAGCCTCGCGCTGGAAGTCGATACTTCCGCGTCGACCTATAAGGCACCCGGCAAGCCGGATGTGCGCCTGCCCAAGGATATGCGCGTGTCGATCACCAGTGCGCGCGAAGACCAGGCCAACGCCAGCACCGGACGCATCCGTTTCTTTCCGGACGGCAGTTCCACGGGTGGACGCATCACCCTCAAGCGTGGCCAGCGCGAGTGGCATGTCAATGTCGGCTGGCTGACCGGTGCGGTCAGCGTGGTGGACACGCGATGACCCGCACGCGCCAGCAAGGCTTCAGCCTGCTCGAAGTGATCGCCGCCATCGCGGTACTCGCCATCGCCTTCGCGGCGCTCATGCAGGTCGCCGGCAGTTCGCTCAGCCTCACCGCGCGGGCGAACGAACGCACCCAGGCAGCGCTGCGCGCGCGCAGCCTGCTCGACGGCGCCTTCGTGATGGAACCCGTGCGTGAAGGCGGCAGTGAAGGCCGCTTCGACGATACCTACCGCTGGCGCATGAATGTCAGCCGCTACCAGCCACCCGACGAGAAGCCGGCGGCGGACGGATTCGCGGCGGCGGGGATGTATCGACTCGATCTCGACGTGATCTGGGGACAGGGCGGCGACGAACGGCACGCGCGTTTCTCGACGCTGCGCCTGGCCGGGTCGGGCGGGGGTACTCCGCAATGAGACGCGCGTCCGGATTCAGCCTGATGGAAGTGCTGGCGGCGCTGGCCTTGCTGACGATCGTGTTGCTGGGCGTGTATTCCGGCATCAGCACGGCGACGCGTATCGTGCGCAGCGGTGGCGACGCCATCGAGCGCATGGACGAGATCCGCTCGGCGCAGTCGTTCCTGCGTAGTGAACTGGCGCAGGCGCTGGTGATTCCTTTCGGGCAGACCGACGACGGCGATCCGGTCGTCTTCACCGGCGACGATCACTCGTTGCGTTTCGTGGCCCCCATGCCGGGTTACCTGTCGAAGCTGGGCCCGCAGTTGCAGACGGTGTCGCTGGTGGAGGACGGCCATTCGAGTTATCGGCTGGAGGTGGCGCTTGCCTTGTTGCCCCCCGACGGCGGCGATCCCCAACCGCTCGGTGAACCCGAGGTCCTCCTGCGCGGCATCGGCAAGGGCGCGTTCGCCTATCGCGGCATGGACGATCAGAACCGGCCGGGCGACTGGCAGGACACGTGGACCGACACGCGGCGCATGCCGTCACTGGTGCGCATCGCGCTGGATGTGGGGGGAAACGTGGCCTTTCCGACGCTCGTCGCTCCGATCAGGATCGATCCCTCCGCCTCGCGCAATGGATTCGGCATGATGCGCGGCACGCGCGGATCGGTGCTGCGGTGATCGCGCGTCGCGACCGTGGCGTGGCCCTGCTCATCGTCCTGTGGGGCTGCACGCTTCTGGCGATCATGCTCGGTGGTTTCGCCGCGCTCGCCCGCACCGAGGGCTTGCAGGCGCGCTACCAGTTCGCGCAGACGCGCGCGCACTATGCCGCGGAGGCTGGCGTCATGCGGGCGATCGAGGGACTGCAGACACCCGATGCCGCGTCTCGCTGGGTGGCCGACGGACGGCCTTACGTATTCGCATTCGACGATGCGAACGTCAACATCACGATCGTCGACGAGGATGGCAAGGTCGACCTCAACGCCGCATCCGGCGATGTCCTCACGGGCCTGTTCAAGGCCGCCGGTGCGACCGACGACAAGGCCGGGAGCCTGTCCGCCGCCATCCAGGACTGGCGTCGTCCCGGCGACGCGGCATCGCCCAATGGCGCCAAGAAGCCGCAGTACGAGGCCGCGGGCCTCGCGTATGGGCCGCGCAACGGACCGTTCGCCACGGTGGAGGAGGCCCGCATGGTCCTGGGCATGGACGCGCGCCTGTGGACGATGGTGGCGCCCGCGCTAACGATCTGGTCGGGACGCGAGCGACCCAATACCGAACACGCGCAGCCGTTGGCGCTGGCGTCCATTCCCGGGCTGGGCAGCGCGGGGGCGGACGCCATCCTGGCGAGCCGTGGACAGAGCAGCGGCGCGGCCGTCGCGGGAGGCAACGGTGTCACGCACACGATACGTGCGGAGGCCATCCTTGACGACGGAACCAGGAGTTCCCTTACATCGACGGTCCGTTTGCGTGGGATAAGATCCGGAAACCAGCCCTACGCTGTTTTGCGTTGGCGCGAAGGAGATGTTGAATGAGCACATTGCAGGAAGCCTCCCAGGTTCAGCTCGACCGCCTGCGCCGTGCCTGGCGGGGTAGCGCGCTGCCTGGTTTCCTGCGCTGGTGGGGCGGTGAGCTCGCCGCCCTGGTGCCGGTGCGCTGGCGCGCGGCGTTCGCCGGCGGCGAACGCTGGTATGTGGTCGAGCGCCAGACTGACGGATGGCGGTTGCGCCGCTCGGGGGAGTCGGCCGTCCTGGCAGAAGTCGCGGATATCGACGACGCGGAACACCGGATAGCCGTGCTGGCGCGCGCCCTGTCGGAGGCCGACCCGGCGGACCGCCGGATCGCCCTGGTACTGCCCACCGCGCAGGTATTGCGCCGCCGCCTCGTCTTGCCTGTCGCGGCGCGCGACAACCTGCGCCAGGTCGTGGGCTACGATCTCGACAGGCAGACACCCTTCCGTGCGGAAGACATCCATTACGGCGTACGTGAACTCGGTGGGGGCGGTCCCGAAGGGCGTTTCGTCGCCGAACTCGCCGCCACGCCGCGGGCGACGCTCGACCCCCTGCTCGACGAGCTCGCATCGCTGGGCGTCGCCCCCGATCGGGTCGACGTCGCGCAGGGGCATGCGCTTGCGGGCGTCGACCTGCTGCCGCCGACACGTGCACCGCGTCGCGTCGACCGGCGCCGACGACTCAACGCCGGCCTGCTCGCGGTCATGGGGCTGCTGCTGTTCGCCGTCATGGCCGCCTGGTTGCACAACAGGAACGCGGCGCTCGAAACCATGCGCGCCGATGTGGAGGCGATGCAGGGTGACGCGCAGCGGGTCAAGGCACTGCGCCAACGGCTCACGGAGAGTGCGGGTGCCTCCGGGTTCCTCGCACGCAAGAAAACGGAGACCGCAGCGGTCCTTCCCGTGCTGGAAGAACTGACACACCGCCTGCCGGATGACACCTGGCTCGAGCGCTTCACCCTCAACGCCAGCGGCCAATTGGGGTTCCAGGGCCAGAGTCCCCAGGCGGCACGCCTGATCGACGCATTGAAAGGTGCCCGTACGATCGGCGACCCGAGTTTCCAGGGCACCATCCAGGCCGACCCGACCTCTGGCAAGGAACGTTTCTATATGCAGGCCAAGGCACTCGTGCCCAAGCCGGACGCCGTGCCGGCCAAGGCCATCGCGGCGGGGCCGGCCGCCAGCGCGTCGGCCCCCAAGCCAGCGCAGGCATCCACGACGCCGGCGAAACCGGCATCTGTCCAGGGCAAGGAGACCGCCGATGCGCATGAAGCCCGCTGAATCCCGCATCGCCGCCATCCTGTTGCTCGTGGTGGCGATCGCGATCGGCTACTTCGCCCTCGTGCACTGGTGGTTTGTCGCACCACAGTTGACCGTCGCCGACGAAATGAACGACCTGCGCGATACCCAGCGCCGCTACGCGGCGGCTATCGCGGAACGGCCTCAACTCGAAAAGCGACTGGCATCGCTGGAGCAGGGGCAGACCCATAGCGACGCCTTCCTGCCCGGTGACGACACCAACGCCGCCGCCGCCGGCCTGATGCAGCGCATCGTCGACGTCGCCGCCGCGCATCGTGAAGACGGCGCGTGTGATGTCGTCCAGAAGATGCCTGTGCCCAGCCAGGAGAAAGCCGGCGATCCCTACCGAAAAGTGACGGTGAACATCAGCCTTCGTTGCCAGATGCAACCGATGACGGCCGTGTTGCACGATATCGAGGAAGAAACCCCGTACCTTTTCATCGAGGACTTCAGCATCTACCGCAATCCCGTGGCCGCGCGCTCCGGCGCGGCCGTACCGATGGAGGTGCAGTTCACCGTATCCGGTTACATCCATGCCGCGCGCGCGGCGAAGGCGGCTTCGTGAACGCCGCGGGACAACGCAGGCTGACACCTGTCCTCACCACCGCCACGTTGGCGCTCGCCGCGGTGCTCGCTTCCCTTGTATTCGGCGTAGGACGGGGGGTGCATTGGGACGACCCGGTGGCCGCCGAACCATTGCCGGCCGCGCGTCCGGTGGAGATGCCGGCGCCCACACCGCTCGCACGTTTCGCCGAAGTCTGGCAGCGGCCCTTGTTCATGGCGGACCGCAAGCCGGTCGCCGTGGCGGATACCGACGATTCGTCGAGCAACATCGGCGACCTCGAGTTGACCGGCATCATCATGACGCCCGAACTACGCATGGCCTTGCTTCGCGATCGTGGCAAGGATTCCACCGTGCGGGTGAAGGAAGGCACCGCGCTCGCCGACGGCCACTGGACCCTCGCCTCGCTCACGCCGCGCAGCGCGGTGTTCGACAACGGCGGTGAACACCGCGAGTTGACGCTGAAAGTGGCCGCTCCGGAACCTCTTACGAAGAACGGCCAACGGCCTCCCGGCACGCCGCCCGGTCAGCCCGGTTCGCCGCAACAACCACCTCGTGCACAACCCACGTCATCAGGCAATGGCGTTCACGTCGAGCAATTGCCGGCGCAAGGCATGACCGGCCCCGCGCTTCCCCACCCGGCATCGTCGTCGTCGGCTCGTGAGGCACCTCCCCGGCAGGATGACGACGCCCTTCAGCGGGCCCGTATAGAGGCCTTGAAGCAAGCCGTGCAAAAACGTCGCATGGAACAGCAGCAACAACGCCAGCAATCATTGGATTCGCAGTAGCGGGCGCTCGACGCGCCCCCAGGGAAGGAGGAGCAACACCATGAAACGCAGCATTATCGGCTTGGCCGTGCTTTCGGCCTTGCTGACGGCGGCCTGCGCCCCGCATAAGCCCCGACAAGGGGCCGGAGCTATCGAACGGGCCGCACTGGAAGGAGTGGACCGGCCTGTTCCTTCATCTCTTCCACTGGCTCCGGAGGAAGGCGGGGTATCGGATGTTCCCCGCGCTACACACTCTTCCGTCGCCCGGGAAATCGAACACGGAAGCGGTCGCTTCATACGCCCCCGCGCGGCCGATGTGCCCCGTCCGGCGGTGACCGGCAAGGGCGCGGTGACGTTGAATTTCGAGGACCAGCCCGTGGAAGCGGTTGTGAAGGCCATCCTCGGCGACTTGCTCGCCGAGAATTATTCGGTGGCTCCCGGTGTGCAGGGAACCATTTCCTTCTCCACCTCGCGTCCCGTCTCGCGGGAAGATGCATTGCCTATCCTGGAAACATTGCTTGCGTGGACGGGTAACGCACTGGTGCGTGAGCACGGCCGCTACAGTGTCCTGCCGGCGCACCAGGCGGTAGCCGGACGCCTGGTACCGAGCCTCAAGGCCGCCAAGCCGGCAGCCGGCCTGAGTGCGCGGCTCTTTCCCCTTCACCATGTGGCGGCACCGGCCATGGCCAAGTTGCTCGCGCCCTTCGCGGCCGCCGACGCCATCCTCCTCGCCGACGCCGCGCGCAACGTACTCGTCGTCGCGGGGACCCGCGACGAACTGGCCAATTACGGCGAAACGATCGACACCTTCGACGTCGATTGGGTCGCCGGCATGTCGGTCGGTGTGTTCGGCCTGGAGCACGCATCGGTGGGCGAACTGCTGCCGGCGCTCGATTCGGTGTTCGGCGAGAAAAGCGGTGCGCCCGTCGCTGGGTTGATCCGGTTCATGCCCATCGAACGAACCAACGCGCTCGTCGTGATCGCCACGCAGGCGGCGCATCTCGACCAGGTGGGCGAATGGATCGCCCGTATCGATCGTGGCGGTGGCAACGAACCCCGCCTGTTCGTGTACGACGTTCGCCACCTGCTGGCATCCGACCTCGCACGCTACGTGGCGAACGTCTTCGGCGGCTCGGCTTCGGACCAACCCGCGCCCACGCTGGCGCCCGGGCTCACGCCATCGGCATTGGGGGAGGGTGGCGATGCCAATGCGAGCGAGGGGAATGCCGGTGGCGATGTCCATTCGACCGAGCAGTCATCGTTCTTCCAGCCACCGCAGGCGCATCCGCCCGCGGCCACGGGTGGCGACCGGGCATCGGGCATCCGGGTGACCGCTATCGATACCAACAACCAGTTGATGGTGAGGGCGCGTCCGTCGCAATGGTCGGAGATTCGCCAGGCGCTGGAGCGGCTCGATGCGATACCGCTTCAGGTGCAGATCGAGACCCGCATCCTCGAGGTTACGCTGCGGGACGAGTTCCGTTTCGGCGTGCAGTGGTATCTGGAAGGCATGGCTGGCGGCAACGGTGGCGTGGCCCAGCCAGGCAACAAGCAGCGGTGGGCACTGGGCGGAGGTCCTGGCTTGAACGGACGGCCGGACACGCTTTACTACTCGTTCGTCAACAAGGATCTCCAGGTCGTCCTGCATGCGATGCAACAGGACGACAACGCGAAGATCCTTTCGGCGCCATCGCTGGTCGTGGTGAACAACCGCAAGGCGCGCATACAGGTCGGCGATCAGATCCCGGTGACGCAGACATACGTGAATACCTCGCTGGGAGGCAATAGCCAGGTGGGGCAGGTCGAGTACAAGGACACCGGTGTCATCCTCGATGTTCGCCCCCGCGTCAATCCCGGTGGCCTGGTTTACCTCGACGTCGCCCAGGAAGTGAGCCGTGCGGGAATCCGTCTGGGCGACAACGTGCCGATCATCAAACGCAAGCTCACCACGCAGGTAGCCGTGCAAAGCGGGCAGACCGTCCTGCTGGGTGGACTGATCCAGGAATCCGAGACCCGGTCGCGCAGCGGCGTGCCTTTCCTGTCACGCGTTCCATTCCTCGGCGCGTTGTTCCGCACGAACATGGATACCGGGGAGCGTACCGAGCTGATCGTCCTGATCACGCCGAAGGTCATCACCGGTGGCGAGGACGCCAAGCGGGTGTCGGACGATTACCGGCGTGCGTTCCGCTCGCTGCGGCCCTTCGAGGCAGCGGCGGAGGTCGCGCCGATCGCGGCCGGAGACACGGCGGAAGGATAGGGTACGTGGCCGCGGGGACGCCGGCTTGCGTACCATAGCCGGTACATGAGTCCTGTCTTTCCCATCTCCCCGCTGCTCCCTGAGATCGTGGCCTCGCTGGCGGAGCGGCCACGTCTCGTACTGGAGGCACCGCCCGGTGCCGGCAAGACCACCCAGGTGCCGTTGGCGTTGCTGCATGCGCCATGGCTGGCCGGCGGTCGTATCGTCATGCTCGAGCCGCGACGGATCGCGGCCCGGGCGGCTGCGTCGTTCATGGCGAGGCAACTCGGTGAAGATGTCGGCGAAACGGTGGGCTACCGTATCCGTTTCGAGTCCCGCGTCGGCCCGCGCACCCGCATCGAGGTCGTCACCGAGGGCATCCTGGGCCGGATGATCCAGGACGATCCAACCCTGGACGGCGTCCGTGCCGTCGTCTTCGACGAGTTCCACGAACGTCATCTCGCGGGGGATCTCGGTGCGGCGCTCGCGCTGGACGTGCAGGCGAGCCTGCGGCCGGACTTGCGCCTGTTGGTGATGTCGGCGACGCTGGATGGCGAGCGCATCGCGCAATGGCTCGATGCGCCAAGACTCAGTAGCCCGGGGCGCAGTTTCCCCGTACGTATCGAGTATCCGCCGGTGCGCACGCAGGAGACGATGGAGCAGCACCTGGCGCGCGTCGTGTCGCAGGCGCTTCGGGAGGTCGATGGCGACGTGCTCGCCTTCCTGCCCGGGCGCCGCGAGATCGAGCGCGCGCGTGCGATGCTCGAGCGGCAGGTCGAAGGCGCGGAGATCGTCGCCCTTCACGGAGAGCTTTCCCTGGCCGAACAGCAACTGGCGTTGGCGCCGGCCGATGCGGGTACGCGTCGTGTCGTTCTTGCAACCAACGTGGCCGAGTCCAGCGTGACCTTGCCCGGGATTCGCGCGGTCGTCGATTCGGGCCTTGCACGCGAACCACGCTTCGATCCGCCCTCCGGCTTTGCACGCCTGGAAACGGTGAGCATCTCGCAGGCTTCCGCCGACCAGCGCGCGGGTCGCGCCGGCCGTGTCGCCGAGGGCGTCGCGTACCGGTTGTGGCCGCAGAGCCAGCGCCTGGACCCGTCCCGGACGGCGGAGATCGAACATACCGAACTTTCCGGCCTCGCCCTCGAGCTAGCCGGTTGGGGCACCGATGAATTGCCATGGCTCGATGCGCCACCGGCCGGCGCGATGGGCCAGGCGCGTGACCTGCTGCGCCGCCTCGGGGCGCTGGACGAAGCCTCCACCATCACCGGCCTGGGCCGCGAGATGCTGGTCCTGGGCGCGGCGCCACGCCTGGCGGCCGCGGCGTTGCGGGCGGCGCCCGAACACAGGGCATTGGTCGCGGACTTGCTGGCCCTCGTCGAGGCGAGATCGCCCCTGCGAGGCGAGTACGGCCGCTCGGACGATTTTCGCCAGCGCCTGGCCGCCCTGCATCTCTGGCGCGATGGCGGTGCCCGCGCGGCGCGCGCCGGCTCCGCCGACGTGGGCGCGCTTGCGGCCATCGAGAAGGCTTCCTCCGGATGGCGCCGACGGCTCGGCGCACGCACGGCCGCTAGCGGAGTCCCCAACGCGCACGCGATTGGCGATCTGCTCGTCCATGCCTATCCCGATCGGGTCGCGCGTCGTGATGACTCGCAGCCGATGCGCTACCAGCTGGCCAACGGCCGCGGCGCGCGCTTGCACGAAGCGAGTGCCTTGCATGGCGAACCTTGGCTCGTGGTGCTGGACCTGCGCCTGGATGCCCGTGACAGTCTCGTCTTCGCCGCCGCGCCTTTCGACCCCGACGTGCTCGAACGCGACCATGCGGACCGGTTCGTCACCGAACGCGTCCTGCGCTGGGATGACGCGCGGCAAATCGCCGAAGGTTTCGAGGAACGTCGTTTCGACGCGTTGCTGATTTCGCGCAAGGCCATTCCTGTCACGGGTGCCGATGCGCTACCTGCGCTGCTGGCAGCGATACGGGCGCGCGGCGTGGCTGCGTTGCCGTGGAGCGAGCAGGCCCTGCGCCTGCGCGCGCGGATCGGAGCATTGCGTGCGTGGCGTCCGGAACTGGGCTTGCCCGACGTATCCGACGACGCGTTGACGCGCACGGTCGATGCCTGGCTTTCACCGTACCTCGGCGGGAAGCGGCGGATCGAAGCCGTGCAGGCCGCCGAATTGTCGGAAGCCTTGTCATCGATGCTCGACTACGAGCAGCGCCGCGCCCTCGACGCACATGCGCCGGAAGAGCTCAAGGTACCCAGCGGCATGAGCCGCCGGCTCGTGTATGGCACGCGCGATGACGATCCGGGTGCACCGCCGGTACTCGCCGTGAAGTTGCAGGAATTGTTCGGCCTGTCCGACACGCCTCAGGTGGGCGACGGACGCGTGTCGGTGATGCTGCATCTGTTATCGCCGGCGGGACGCCCGATCCAGGTCACGCAGGACCTCGCCGGGTTCTGGAATCGTACCTACCCGGAAGTCAGGAAGGAACTGAAGGGGCGCTATCCGAAACACCCCTGGCCCGACGATCCGTGGACCGCGGTGGCGACCCATCGCGCCAAGCCGCGAGGTACATGACCGTCGCGAAAGGCCGGTGACGACCGACACGCCTTGCTGCCCGGGATGGGAGCTCTCCAGGGCTTGCCTGATGGCATGTGACAAGCGGTCTTGCTCGAATGTGAGGCCACCTGCGCGGACGGCCGTGCACGAAAGGAATCGCCATGTCCCTGTCGCTCCCTCGGATGCCATATCCGGCATCCGTCTTCGCCGCATTCGATCCCGTGCTCTTGAAACCGGGACGCGGCATCGCCGCCCTCGCGATCGCCGTTTGCTCGATGGCACGGGTCGCCGGCGCGACGACGCTTGCCACCGATCCGATGACCGCGCTCATCCGCGAGTACTCGCGGGAGGGCGGCGGTTACGCATACCTTAGCAGCGGCAACGACGAATCCTACGCGCGCTACGTTCTCGATCGGCCCTCTTCACCCTACGCGAACATCCAACGGTCACCGCTTCCCTCGCCGGACGCACCCACACAGCGCGCTATCGAAAGCGTATCGACACCGGAACATCCCGTGAATGTGCGCGATCTCCATGACATGAAGGTATGGGATCTCGGCTTCACGAAGGCCCGGATATCGAACGAGACCTTCAGGATGCCGGCGGAATTCCGCTACCTCCCGGGTGCGTGGAGCATCGTGAAAGCCGGCATCGAACCGGATATCTACGCCCAGGCCATCCGTAGCCAGGGCCTGGAGCATCCGGCGATGACGGCGAACTACGCGCTCGCCGCGCAATTGCTGCGGGCGAAGTTGGCGGCGACACCTTCTTCCCTGTGGAAAACCCGAGGTCTTCGCCACGACGTGCTCGATCGATTCGTGGGAGGCGAGTTCATGCAAGCGCACGATTTCCACTATCTGATCCAGTTCCTCGACGGCGTCCTGGCGGCGTGGGATGCCGGCTCGACGAGTGCCTACGGTTTTCGTCAGCTGCCGGCAGCGCTACGGCTGGGGCGCATCGCCGCGGCGTACCGGCAGCGCCTTCCGTTCGAGCACGAGCCCTGCCTGGAAGACGGCAGGCATGACCCCGGGCACGCAGGCATGGGCGCTTTCGACCGGCGGCCACTGTGCTTCGACGATGCGACGGACAGGGCCGTCCATGTGTGGTACGCGCACGAACTGGTGCGGGAACTTGCCTCGATCCCTGATGAAGCGAATGGGAACGTCAGTCTTGCGCAGCGCATGGCGGCGCCCTTGCGCAGCAGCCGTCAGGGATGGATCGGTATACGCCGGCCCGATGCCGTCGCGGAGGTCACGCGTATCGAGGTGGTGCAGGCGAAGGTGGCCGGCCAACTCCTGGTGGAGGGGGATGTGTCCTACCGTGATGCTTTCGGCGCATCCAAGCGCGCCTTGCGACTTTCCTGTGGGAGGCGGCCATGAGCATGACCGTCCGGCGCCGGATGACGACCGTGCTCGCCGTGGTATTCATCGGCGTGTCGGCCGCGGGATATCCATGCTGGGCCAAGGATCTCCCTCAGGGCGGCGTGACATTGCTGTCGATCGACCAGGACGACGACCACATGATGCAGACATGGATCGGCGTCGCCATGAACCACTATGCGAACGCCATGGCGGGTTGGCTCGTCGACGCGTCCAGGGACCATGGGGGCTATGTTTCCGTGCGGGCTCTCTCACGATTTCAACAGCAATTGCGCAGGGCGACATTCGCTCATTTCGAATACCGTTACGTCGTGGAAGGAGTGCCGTTCACCCGGACCTATCTCGCCGCTTCGGGAAGAGGATTCAGGACGTACATCGACCCGGGGGAGCCGGGGTTGGTCGCGCCCTCCGAACCGGACAGCGAGTACTTCAAGCAGGACGATGTGGTCACGTTCGCGATGGTCGCGACGGCTACCGAAGGCTCCGAGGTCCTGCCGCAACCCGGCCGTCCGAACGGCCCCAATCGCGGCAACGATGCCGAGATCAAGGTGCTCCAGGCGATCATCCGGGATATTCACGAAGGAACCGTCGCACCGGCCGGTCATCTGCTCGGCTTCGTCAGCAAGCAACCGTGTGAGTCATGCGACCCGGCGCTGCGCCGGTTCGCCGTCGAAACGGGCTCGGAAGTCCATGTGAACTACGTTTTCGGGGCGAATCAGGATGGCTTGCGGACGCCGGCATGGGCGGCGCTCCGCGAGGCCCGCCAAGCCGTCGTCGACGACCTCGTCACCATGTTCTCGGCACCCGCGGCGAGCACGTCACCGGACCTGGAAGATCCCCTCGACGACGATTCCTCGTCGGCCTCGGTTTGCAGGCGGCCCTGAGCGATACCTAGGCCAGGGCGCGCACCCTGAAGTTACGGCCCTTGATCTTGCCTGCGCGCAACCGTTCGAGGGCCTTGTTGGCGAGGTCACGGCGAATGGCGACGTAGGCACGGGTGGCGAAGACATCGATCTTGCCGATGTCCTTGGCATCGAGGCCCGCATCGCCTGTAAGCGCACCAAGGATATCGCCCGGTCGCATCTTGTCCTTGCGGCCGCCGTCGACGACGAGCGTTTTCATGGGCGCGAGATTCAGCACCTTGCGGGCTTCGTTTGCCGGCTTGGCCGGGTAACGAACGAGCGGGCCACCGAGGCGGTCTTCGATCTGGCGAAGCTTGCCCAGTTCACGCGAGCTGGCCAGGACGATCGCCAGGCCAGTCGCTCCTGCGCGACCGGTACGGCCGATACGGTGTGTGTGCGTATCGGGATCGTGGGCCACGTCGTAACTGACCACCAGCGGCAGGTTCGCGATATCCAGTCCGCGGGCCGCCACGTCGGTGGCGACGAGGACCGAGCAACTCCGGTTGGCGAAACGGACGAGGACCTCGTCACGATCGCGTTGTTCGAGATCGCCATGCAGGGCAAGCGCGGAAAAACCGCGGCGATCGAGTTCCGCCGCCACGGCTTCGGTGTCCTTGCGCATGTTGCAGAACACGAGGGTCGCCTCGGGCTTCTCCTGGGTGAGGATGCGCGTGAGCACATCGGCCTTGACGGCAGGTTCGACCTCCACCGCGCGCTGCTCGATCGTGGTTTCGTCGTGCGATTCCTCGACGGTGACGGTTACCGGATCGTGCTGCACCCGGCCACTCACTGAGCGGATGGCATCCGGATAGGTTGCCGAAAAGAGCAAGGTCTGGTGATGCTTCGCGATTCGCTTGACGATGTCGTCGATGGCTTCCTCGAAGCCCATGTCGAGCATGCGATCGGCCTCGTCCAGTACCAGCACCTTGATGCCTCCACCATGCAGGCTGCCGCGCTTGAGGTGTTCCTGCACGCGACCCGGCGTGCCGACGACGATGTGTGGATCGTGTTCCAGCGAGGCCAGTTGGGGGCCGAGCGGCATGCCGCCGCACAGGGTCAGCAACTTGACGTTGGGCAGGTTCGTCGCCAGGCGGCGAATCGATTTGCTGACCTGGTCCGCGAGTTCACGGGTGGGGCACAGGACGAGTGCCTGCAAGCGGATCTGCTGTACGTCGATGCGTTGGAGCAGGCCGAGCCCGAAGGCGGCGGTCTTGCCGCTGCCGGTGCGGGCCTGTGCGATGACGTCGCGCCCTTCGAGGATGGGCGGAAGGCTTTCCCTCTGGATCGGGGTCATCGATGTATAGCCCAGGTTCTCCACGGCGGCCAGGAGGGCGGGAGACAGGGGCATCTGCTGGAAATCATTCATGGGACGTATGATCGCACGCCCGCGCATGCGCGGCTCCGTCCGGCGCGATGCCGGCCGGGCCGGCCGCGGCCGATCACCATTGTGTACGTTGCGGCAGAAGGCCGCGAAGTTCGGCCTCGGTAAGGTTTCGCCATTGTCCCGGCTTGAGGTGTCCGAGCTTCACGTTGATGACGCGCACCCGGCGCAGTTGGGTCACGCGATAGCCGAATTCGGCCGCCATCAGGCGAATCTGCCGGTTGAGGCCCTGCGTGAGAACGATCGCGAAGCCGAACTTCGCGATCTTCCGGACCTTGCAGGGCCTGGTCATCTGGCCGTGGATACGCACGCCCTTGGCCATTCCCTTGAGGAATTCGTCCGTCACGGCCTTGTTGACCGCGACGAGGTATTCCTTCTCGTGGTGGTTCTCCGCGCGCAGGATCTCGTTGACGATGTCGCCGTTGCTGGTCAGCAGGATCAGGCCTTCCGAATCCTTGTCGAGCCGCCCGATGGGAAAGATGCGCTGCGGGTGATCGACGAAGTCGACGATGTTGCCATCGACCGTGGTATCCGTCGTGCAGGTGATTCCCACGGGCTTGTTCAAGGCGATGTACACGCCACGGCTCTTGACCGGGCTGGCGACGAGGGTGCGCGCCACCACCACTTCGCCGTCCACCTTCACGACGTCGCCATCGAGCGCCTTGGCGCCCATGCCGACGACCTCGTCGTTGATCGTGACCCGGCCGGCGACGAGCAGTTCGTCGGCCTCGCGGCGCGAACAGATTCCCGCTTCGCTGATGTACTTGTTGACCCGCATGCGCCTAGGAGCGCAGGCCCACGCCGCGGCTGAGCAGGCGCAGCGCGATCGCGGACAAGCCCACGACGAACACGAGCATCACCACGAAGGCCGTGACGATGGGTACGTCGCTGACGCCCAGTACGCCGAAGCGGAAGGCGTTCACCATGTACAGGATGGGGTTGACCAGCGAGATGCTGCGCCACGGTTCGCCGAGCAGGTCCACCGAGTAGAACACGCCGCCGAGATAGGTCAGGGGCGTGAGCACGAAGGTCGGCACCAGGGCGATGTCGTCGAACTTCTTGGCGAACACCGCATTGACGAAGCCGGCGAGCGAAAATACGGTGGCACCCAGCACGACCGAGAGGAAGGTGGTGATGGGATGGGCCACGTGCAGGTCGGTGAAGAACAACGCGATGACCAGCACGAGGGCGCCGACGATGACGCCGCGGGTGACCGCGCCGATCACGTAGCCGAGCAGGATGACCCAGTTGGGCATCGGCGATACGAGCATTTCCTCCACGAAGCGGCCGAACTTGGCGCCGAAGAACGACGAGGAGATGTTGCCGTAGCTGTTGGTGATGATGCTCATCATGACCAGGCCGGGCACGATGTATTGCATGTAGGTGAAGCCATGCATCTGGCCGATGCGGCTGCCGATCAGCTTGCCGAAGATGACGAAGTACAGCGTCATCGTGATGGCCGGCGGAATCAGTGTCTGCGTCCAGATGCGCATGATGCGCATGATTTCGCGACGGACGATGGTGCCCAGGGCGACGAGGTTGGTCGAGCCGCTCATGCCACGTTCTCCCGGCCATGCTCGACGAGGCGGACGAATAGTTCCTCGAGGCGGTTGGCCTTGTTGCGCATGGAGGTGACGGTCACGCCATGCGTCGACAGCGCGGCGAACAGGGAGTTGAGGTCGTGTGCGCGGGACATTTCGGCTTCGATGGTGTGGTCGTCCATGGCGCGCAGGACGACGCCGGGCAGGACCGGCAGCGAGGCGGGCACGCTCGACACGTCCAGAACGAAGGTTTCCACATCGAGCGTGGCGAGCAGGCTCTTCATGGTGGTGTTCTGCACGATGCGTCCATGGTCGATGATCGCGATGTTGCGGCAGAGCTGCTCCGCTTCCTCGAGGTAATGCGTGGTGAGGATCACCGTGGTGCCGGCGGCATTGATACCGCTGACGAACTGCCACATCGAACGACGGATCTCGATGTCGACGCCCGCGGTCGGCTCGTCGAGGATCAGCAGCTTCGGCTCGTTCATCATGGCGCGGGCGATCATCAGGCGGCGCTTCATGCCGCCGGAAAGCATCCGTGCCTGGTGATGCGCCTTGTCCCACAGGCGGAGTTCCTTCAGGTACTTCTCCGCGCGGACCGACGCTTCGGCGCGGCCGATGCCGTAGAACCCGGCCTGGTTCACGCAGATATCGAAGGGTTTCTCGAACTGGTTGAAATTGATCTCCTGGGGGACCAGGCCGATCAGCCGCATGGCTTCGCTGCGATTCTTGTGGATGGACACCCCGAATATCTCGGCATCGCCCGACGAGGCGTTCACGAGGGAGGACAGGATGCCGATCAGGGTGGACTTTCCGGCGCCGTTGGGCCCGAGCAGGGCGAAGAAATCGCCCGGCTGGACGGTGAGGGAGATGCCCTTGAGGGCTTCCACGCCGTTGCCGTAGGTCTTGCGTAAATCGTTGACGTGTAATGCGGGAGTGGTCATGGGCTGCGCCGGGATGACAAGCCGCCTATTATACCGGGCTTTGCCGGGTCGCCTCGTTCCCCGGCGTCAACAGAGACTTTCCATGGCCGAACAATTCCAGCTCCGCCTCGCCGACAGCTTCATGCTCGCGCCCACCGTGCGGCACCTGTCCTTCGAGCGGGTGGACGGCCAGCCGCTGGCCTTCGTACCGGGCCAGTTCCTCCAGGTGCACTTCCATTACGACGACGGCAAGCCGACCAAGCGCAGCTATTCGGTCGGCACCGTGGGCGACGGCAACGGCCCGGTGGAACGGATCGAGATAGCGGTGAGTTATGTCGACGGAGGCGCCGCGACCAGGCTGCTGGGCGAGCTGGAGCAGGGTGGCACGATCGACGCCAGCGGTCCGTACGGCCGTTTCTGCCTGATGGAGGCGGACCGGAACCAGCGCTATATCCTGATCGCGACCGGTACCGGTGTGACCCCGTACCGCGCCATGCTGCCCCAGATGGAAGCCCTGATGGCCAGCCGGGGCTGCCGGTTCGTGCTCCTCTACGGCGCACGCAACGAAGGGGAGCTGCTCTATGGGGAGGAGTTCGAGGCCTTCGCCCGGACCCACGAGGGCTTCACCTTCCACCCGTGCCTGTCGCGCGGCGCCCGGCCGAATCCAAGGCCGCACGACCGCCTGGGCTATGTGCAGGACATGCTGGCCGAACTGGAGCCATCCGGTGAAACCGACATCGCCTACCTCTGCGGCAACCCGAACATGGTCGACGCCGCGTTCGCCGCCCTCAAGGAGCATGGGCTGGCCGTCCAGCAGATCCGTCGCGAAAAATACATCTCGTCGCGTTGACCCGCCCGGTGGGGCCGATGGGCCGATCAGCCTATAATCCGCCCCCATGCATGCTTACGTCGCCCCGTCCCACCTTTCGGCCGAGATGCGGCGTTACGCGACGCTCGACCAGCGCCTCCTCGCCGCAGTCCGCGCCATTCGTATCCTGGCCACGATCTCCTGGCCCGCATCGGTGGAAGAGCGCCTGATCGCGGAGTTCGGCGCCGGACGCCTGTCGATCCCCGACATTCGCTACCGCCCGCCGGATCTCGGCGAAACCCGGGCGGAACTCGAGGCGATCGAGGCGGAGGTCGACGAGGACCATCCCATCGCCGAATACCTGCGGCGCACGGCCGAATCCTGGCGGATCGCCACCCTCATGCTGGAGGCGGCCGGCACACGTGGCGTCACCGAAGCGTCCATCGCGCTCTACGGCAAGCCGGGAGATGCCATTCCGGGCAGCAACCGGAGCAACCTGGACGCGGCCCGGTACTTCGTGAACCTGGCGGACGAACTGGGCGCCGACCTGGACACGGAAGACGCAACGGGCAGCATTCCCGCCGAGGAGCTGCGGCGGGACATGTCGGAGCGGCTGGACGCCTTCTTCGCCCCGGGCACCATTTCCGTGGAGGTCGATCCCGAGCTCACGGCGAAGGCCGCGGCGGGTGCCACGCGGATCCGCCTTCGTGGTGGCATGCACTTCACTGAATACGACCGCCACCAGTTGCTCGCGCACGAGGCCTTCGTTCATTCGTTGACCGCCTTGAACGGACGCGAGCAACCGGTGCTCGCGTCGCTGGCACGCACGTCGCCACGAGTGACGGCGACGCAGGAAGGGTTGGCTGTCTTCGCCGAGCTGATGTCGGGAGCGATCGACATATCGCGCTTGAAACGCATCAGCCTGCGCATCCTCGCTATCGACATGGCCCTCAACGGTGCCGATTTCGTCGAGGTGTTCCGCTATTTCCGCCGTTGTGGGCAAAACGTAGCGGACAGTTTCCACTCGACGCAACGTGTCTTTCGTGGCGTACCGCTCACGGGTGGATCGGCGTTCGCCAAAGACAACGTGTACCTGAGCGGCTTGCTCGCGGTGCACACGTTTTTCCGCTGGGCGCTGCGCCAGCGACGCCTGGACCTCCTGCGCAACCTCTTCGCGGGAAAGCTCGCGTTGCACGATGTCATGAGCCTCGAAGCCCATTTCGAAAGCGGAGACATCGTCGTTCCACGTTACCTGCCGCCATGGATGCAGCACGTGCACGGGCTTGCCGGAAAACTCGCTTTCTCGCTGTTCGTGAATCACATCCACATGGCGGGTGTCGAGGCCGAGGAAATCTCGCTCGGCCTTTGATATCCGGCTAGCGGAGGATGAGTTCGCCGGGAGACAGTGCGAAGAACCGACCATCGGCGCAGCCTACGCGCAAGCGTGCGTGGCGCGACGTGGGCACGCTCTGGGGTATCGTTATGGTCGCCCGGCCCTTGTTCGGCACCGCGTCCGCCAGCGATACATCCAGGAAGTTGCGTCCTCCATCGAGCGAGAGGTCGATCTGTACCCGGCTACACGAGACCGGGGCATCGACGGTACCGGCCACCTCCCATCGAACCTGCCGCGCCTTGCCACGCTGAAGAGCGGCCCCCGCCTTCGGCAAGGTCACCTCGAACGGCTTGCCAGTGTCGACGACGCGTACGGTGCGATCCGCGGAGACGACATGGGAGCGGAAATCCCGGTTGTCCCTGGCGGTCAGGCGAAAGTGGAGCTCGCGGGAAGTCTCGGGAAACGCGTCACCGCGTCCGGCGGGTTCCTCGCCAAGCAGGACGGACATCGAAGGAAAGGTCTGCTCGCCTTCCGTATGTGGCGTTCGTGAGCGGAACAACGGCCCGGAGCCGGTATCCGCAAGAGTGTCTTCCTTCTCCTGCACGTCGCCGAGGTCCGTTTGCTCGAAGGTATAGGTCATGCGAGCCGCCGGGTCGGCGAACCGGGCCAGCCCCATGAGCCGGAACGGCGTGCGTGCGGGCACGACCATCGGGCGGTGCCAGCCCTGGGTGTCCAGCAAGGGCGCGGGCGACGTGTTCACGCGGGCCTTGGCACAAGTCCCCCCGGCGCTTGCGAGCCATGTCTGGACCTGGTCGATGCTGGTGCCATGGAAGTAGGGATCGCTGCGCGGCTGGAGGTCGTGCGAGCCGCAAATGCCGGCGTAGCCCATCACGGTCGAGCCGCTGCCGGGAGCGACGGCGCTGCCCTCGTCCCGGGCATCCTTGTTGCAACCGTTGAACGTATGCCGTGCGCCGAACTGATGGCCGAGTTCGTGGGCGACGAAGTCCACGTGGAATGCATCCTCGAAGGGGCGCGTGCTCCCTGTCATGCCCGCCGCCTTGGAATACTGGCGTTCCGCGTGCTTGCCGGACCATGGCAGGCAGGTATTGCCGATGGCCCCGGCCACCCCGGCATCCCGCTGTCCGTCCATGACATGCCCGACGTCGAAAGCGTCCTTGCCGATCACGTCCTGGACGACCTTCACGTTGTGCAGTGCCATCTTCCAGTCGTTTCCGGCCACCTTGGAGAAGGGATCGGCACTGGCCGCGGTGAACACGAGCCGGTCGTTTCCCTCGGCGAGCACGAGGTGCACGCCGAGGTCGTTCTCGAAAATCTCGTTGATCCGGTTGACGGTGCGGACGATGCCGGCAAGGCCGTCTTCGACCGTGCCGCCCATGTGTTTCGTGTAGGAGTGGGTAGCCGACATCGCGATGCGGAACGTACGCAGGACGGCGGTGGCGCTGCCACGGGCCGTGGCCGCCCGCGGCAACGCCGCCATGGCGTCGATCATCTCGCCATGCTCTTGTCTCTGGGTGGTTGGCGCGTCGGCGCGGCGGAAGACGATATGCGAGCGAGCCGACGAGCGCCCTGTCTGCCTGCCCGCTGCTTCCGGCTGGACCATCCAGTCGCCCTCGCGGTCGCGGACCGAGGCGTACAGACCGCCGGCCGTCATGTCGAGCCTTACCCGGCGGCCGTCGCCGTCGTGGCCCTTCAGGCTGCCAAGGGCGGGAAAGCGCGCGGCGAGCCCGGGCGGCAGCACGGCGGAGTCTTCGAGTTCGAAGTCGGTCGTGCCACCGCCCGGCAAGGGCAGTGCGACGACACGCCGCGCGGAACCACGTGACGCGCGGTTGATCTCGGCCAGTGCGTCGGTATCCAGCGTGACGCGCCGGAATTTCGTGGGCTGCGTGGTGGCGGTGCGCGCGGTGCTGGCGACGAGCGGCGTCGGGGCGTCGCTCCACAGTTCGCGTGCCAGGGCATCGTCGACGGCGACGGTAGCCAAGAGGGTGATGATGGCGAGGGGCAGGGGGCGGTACTTGCGCATGGGGAATCCTTTCGGGGAGGCAGCCGACGTCGTCGGGCGACTCATGAAACCTGATTGCCACACCGCGATCTGTAGGCTTATTCCTGTCCGGCGCGTCAGTGGCTTGCGACACGCCGGATGGCGAAGGACCGAGGCGAGACGGCGAAGAACGGACGCCAGTCACAGCCCACCCGCAGGCGTGCCCGCTCGCTGGTTGCATCCGGCGGCAATGGGAACCACGCCTCGCCATCGTTGGGCTCGTCGACGGCGAGTGCCGGCGTCAGCCATGTGCGGCCGTCGTCGAGCGAGAGATCGATCGATACGAAGTGGCAGGAAATCGGTGCCAGGTCCGTGTCGGCGACATCCCAGCGCAGGGCCATGGATTGTCCGGCGAATGCGGCTGGCGAGGAGCCATCGTCGAGCACCGCGAACGGCCTGCCGGTATCGACGACCAGCAGGCGCGTGTCGGCATGGGCGACCGTCGATGCCTCGCCGCCGTTGTCGCGGACCGTGAGGCGGAAGTCGAGCGAGCGCGTGGCTGTTGGATATGCCTCGCCGGGTCCGGCCGGTTCGTCGCCGAGCACCACCGCCATCCTGGGGAACACCCTTCGTCCGCTCGGCGTGGGTGGGAACGAACGGAAAAGAGGCCCGTCGTCGTGCCCAGCCAGCACGTCGCGGCGGCCGATGGCGGCGTCCATCTGATCCCACGCGTAGCTCAATCGCCGGCCCTCCGTGACCGGCTCGGCCCGCGCGTCGAGAACGAACGGCGTGCGTGCGGGGATGACCGCTTGCCCGGCCAGCGAGGCTGGGTCGATCCATGCCGCGCTGGCGGGGTTGATCCACCGGAACGCACAGCCGCCTCCGCGCGATGCCAGCCAGTCCTGCATCTGCTCCAGGTTGGCCGCGTGGAAGTAACGGTCGGCGTGCGCCTGGAGCGGACCGTCGTGTCCACAGGCGGACGGTGCGAAGCCCATCGCGGTGCTGCCGCTGCCCGGTTCGAACGCCCGGCCCTCGAGCGTGGCGTCGGGGCATCCACCGGCCGTCGGCCAGGCGCCCAGCTGGCGGCCGAGGACATGGATCATGAAGCCGACGGCTTCGGAGGTGGCGGTCTCGGGATGGGCGTGTCCGCTCCAGGCGGCCGCTTTGTGCGTGGCCAGGAAATCGGCGTCGCGGGCATCGCTGCAAGACGTGCCGACATGGCTTTCTCCGCCGGTGTAGTCGGTAAGGGCATGGCCGATATCGTAGTTTCCCGCACCGATTTCCCGGTCGATCAGGTTGGCGGCCGCGGGACCGGGATCTTCGTGCCTGAAAGGATCGCGGGACGGCCGGGGGCGGATCAGCCTGTCGTTGTCCGCGACCAGGGTGAAATGCACGCCCACATCGGTCTCGAACACCTCGTTCGCCTGGTTCACCACGTGGACGATTTCCGCGAGGGCTCCCTTCGTCGTGCCGCCGAAATGAGCCGCGTAGCGGCTGCTGGCAGCCACCGCGATGCGGAAGTCATAACGTATGCCGCCCCCTCGCGAGGCGGAGCGATCCCCGGCGACGGGACGTGGCAGGGAAAGGCCGTCCGCGGCCATGGCCGCGAACGAGGCCGTGCCGGCATCGTGTGCCGGCAACGCACGCCATTCCGCCGCCGTGCGTGCGCGTGTCGTCCATTCGTGCGGTCCGTCCCGCACGCTCATCCTCACGCCACCCGGCGAAAGGTCGAGCCGGACCGTCCTTCCATCGGCGTCGATGCCGCGAAAACTGCGCAAGCCGGGAAACTTAGCCGCCAACGCGGGCGGCAGCGTCTTCGAGTCGCGCACACGAAACAGGCCGTGCCGGCCGTCGCCCAGCGGGAGATACACGGATGTCGCCGTTCCGCCGTCCATCGGCAGGCGAGCCAGCTGCTTCCTGAGCTCCGCGAGCGTCGAGACGTCCGCCATGGCCCGTCCGGCCGTGGGCATGCAAAGGACGGCACCCGCGAGCGTGGCGCGAACGAACGTGAGGCGAAGCATGGCGATCCCTGCATGACGAAAGGCCACCGAGCGTACGCAGGCGCACGGCCGGGCAATGCAGGCTTGCATGCCGCCGATAGGTCGGAATCGGTATCACTGCTTGTCGCAATGCAACACACCGCTGACGGCGGAGACCGCGTGGCGCGGTGCTAACATGACCGCTTACGTCGCGGTGCCGCCGCCGCGTCCGCCTTCCTTTTTCCCGTTACGTCCCACAGGATCCCATGGCCATCTCCGAGGAACTGAGGCAAGCCGCTCTCGAATATCACCGCCTTCCCCGACCGGGCAAGATCAAGGTTACGCCGACCACCTCGCTGCTGACGCAGCGCGATCTCTCGCTCGCGTATTCGCCCGGCGTGGCCGCCGCGTGCGATGCCATCGTCGCCGATCCCGGTGAGGCCGCCGAACTCACGGCGCGATCCAACCTGGTCGCGGTGATCTCCAACGGCACGGCGGTGCTGGGGCTCGGCAACATCGGCGCGCTGGCCAGCAAGCCGGTGATGGAAGGCAAGGGTGTGCTGTTCCAGAAATTCGCCGGCATCGACGTGTTCGACATCGAGATCGACGAGGCGGACCCGGACAAGCTGGTGGAGATCATCGCCAGCCTCGAACCGACCTTCGGCGGCATCAACCTCGAGGACATCAAGGCACCGGAGTGCTTCATCGTCGAGCGCAAGCTGCGCGAGCGGATGAAGATCCCGGTCTTCCACGACGACCAGCACGGCACCGCGATCATCGTCGGCGCCGCCGTCATCAACGCGCTGCTGGTCACCGGCAAGAAGATCGAGGACGTGAAGCTCGCCACCACCGGCATGGGCGCCGCGGGCATCTCCTGCGTCGACATGCTGGTGACGCTGGGCATGAGGAAGGAAAACATCCTCGCGTTCGATCGGGACGGCGTCCTGCACACCGGCCGCACGGACCTGGACCCGGACAAGCAGCGTTATGCGCGCGACACCGACAAGCGCACGCTGGCCGAGATCGTCGAGGGTGCCGACATCTTCCTGGGTCTTTCCGCCGGTGGCATCCTGAAGCCGGAGATGGTCGCCACGATGGCCGCGCGGCCGATCATCTTCGCGCTGGCCAATCCCAATCCGGAGATCCTTCCGGAGGATGCGAAGGCCGTGCGCCCGGATTGCATCATGGCGACGGGCCGCTCGGACTATCCGAACCAGGTCAACAACGCCTTGTGCTTCCCGTACCTGTTCCGTGGCGCGCTGGATGTCGGCGCGACGGTGATCAACGAGCAGATGAAGGTCGCCTGCGTGAAGGCGATCGCGGAGCTGGCGCGGCGCGAGGCCTCCGATGTGAGCGCGCGCGCCTATGGCGGCAAGCCGCCGAGCTTCGGGCCGGAATACCTTATCCCGCAGCCGTTCGATCCGCGCCTCCTGATCCAGTTGCCACCGGCCATCGCCCGGGCGGCGATGGATTCCGGCGTGGCCGCGCGGCCCATCGAGGATTTCCCCGCCTACATCGAGAAACTGACCAGTTTCGTCTTCCGCACGGGCCTGCTGATGAAGCCCGTGTTCGACCGTGCCAAGGCCGATCCCAAACGCGTGGTGTACGCCGAGGGGGAGGAAGAGACCGTGCTGCGCGCCGTGCAGACGGTGGTGGACGAGGGCCTGGCCAGGCCGATCCTGGTGGGACGGCCGGACGTCATCGAGCGCCGCATCGCGCGCGCGGGCCTGCGCTTGAAGCCGGGCGTCGACTTCGAGATGTGCAACATCCATTCCGATCCGCGATTCGAGGACTACTGGCGCCTCTATCACTCGATCATGGAACGCCAGGGCGTGACTCCCGCCTCCGCGAAGGCGGTGGTGCGTTCGCGGCCGACCGTGATCGCCGCGCTGATGGTCGAGCGTGGCGAAGCCGACGCCATGATCTGCGGGCTGGTGGGCACGTATCACAGCAAGCTCGAATACATTACCAACATCATCGGCCTGGACGACGGCATCGCCGAGGCGTCGGCGATGGCTGCCGTGGCGACCGAGAAGGGCACGTTCTTCTTCCTCGACACCTATGTGCAGGACGACCCCAGCGCGGAGCAGGTAGCCGAGGCGACCCTGCAGGCATCCATCCGCCTGAAGCTGTTCGGTATCCAGCCGAAGATCGCGCTGCTCTCGCACTCGAATTTCGGTGGCCGCGAGACGCGGAGCGCCCGCAAGATGCGCGACGCGCTGAAAATCATCCGGGAGAAAGTGCCCCGGCTCGAGGTCGAGGGCGAGATGCAGGCGGACGTGGCCCTGACGCCGGAATTGCGCGAGCGGATCTTCCCGAACTCGCGCCTGGAAGGTAAGGCCAACGTCTTCGTCTTCCCCAATCTCGACGCCGCCAACACCGCGTACAACATGGTCCGCGTGCTCTGCGACGGAGTGGTCATCGGCCCGATCCTGATGGGCGTGGCCAAGCCGGCCCACATCCTCACGCCTCAGGCCACGGTACGCCGGGTGGTCAACATGACCTCGGTGGCCTGTGTCGAGGCGCAGATCCGGGCGGGGAAGCCACGGACGGTCGTAACTGATTGATCGGTCTGGATGTCGGTGGATATGGGGGCGATCCAAGCCCCCCATACCACCGCGTATGCGGAAACCTTGAGTTATCATGGAAAGGTTTTCCCGCCACCCCAGCGGCCCTCTTCAGTCCCCATGAGCGCGCGTCACGCGCGAGCGGAGCATCCATGGACCAGATCGACGATATCCTTCACCAGGACCTCGACCCCACCGAAACCCGTGAATGGGTCGAGTCGCTCAACGCCGTCATCAACCACGATGGCACCGAGCGCGCGCATTACCTGCTGGAGCGCATGGTCGACTCCACCCGTCGCGCCGGCGGCTACCTGCCGTTCGACCCGACCACGGAGTACGTCAACACCATCCCGCCGCACATGGAAGCGCGCAGCCCGGGCGATGCCGCGATCGAATGGCGCATCCGCTCGCTGATCCGCTGGAACGCCCTGGCCACCGTCGTGCGCGCCAACCGCAAGCCCGGCGACCTCGGCGGCCACATCTCCAGCTTCGCCTCGTCGGCCACGCTGTACGACGTGGGCTTCAACCATTTCTGGCGCGCCCCGAGCGCCGACCACCCGGGCGACCTGGTGTTCCACCAGGGCCATTCGGCGCCGGGCGTCTACGCGCGCTCCTTCCTCGAAGGCCGTATCGGTGAAGACCAGCTCGACCTCTTCCGCATGGAAGTGGAAGGCAAGGGCCGTGGCCTCTCGTCCTACCCGCATCCCTACCTGATGCCGGACTACTGGCAGGTGCCGACCGTGTCGATGGGCCTCGGTCCCATCCAGGCGATCTACCAGGCGCAGTTCTGGAAGTACCTCGAACATCGCGGCCTGATCCCGAAGAGCGACCGCAAGATCTGGTGCTTCATGGGTGACGGCGAGTCGGACGAGCCGGAATCGCTCGGCGCGATCTCGCTGGCCGGCCGCGAGGGCCTCGACAACCTCATCTTCGTCATCAACTGCAACCTGCAGCGCCTCGACGGTCCCGTGCGCGGCAACGGCAAGATCATCCAGGAACTGGAAGGTGTCTTCCGTGGCGCCGGCTGGAACGCGATCAAGGTCGTCTGGGGCAGCTATTGGGATCCGCTCCTGGCCCGCGACACCACCGGCAAGCTGCGCCAGCTGATGATGGAAACCGTCGACGGTGAATACCAGGCGTGCAAGGCGTTCGGCGGCGCGTACACGCGCGAGAAGTTCTTCGGCAAGTACCCGGAGACGGCCGCGCTGGTGGCCAACATGTCCGACGACGACATCTGGCGCCTGAACCGTGGCGGCCACGACCCGCACAAGGTCTATGCGGCTTACCACGCGGCGGTGAACACCAAGGGCATGCCGACCGTCGTCCTCGCCAAGACGGTGAAGGGCTACGGCATGGGCGCCGCGGGCGAGTCGCAGAACCCCGCGCACAACCAGAAGAAGATGGATACCGATGCGATTCGCGCGTTCCGCGATCGTTTCAACATCCCCGTGCCCGACGACAAGCTGGACGAGGTGCCGTACTACCATCCGGGCAAGGACTCGGAGGAAGTGCAGTACATGCTGGAACGCCGCCGCGCGCTGGGCGGTTCGTTGCCGCAGCGTCGCCGCAAGGCCGACCAGTCGTTCAAGGCGCCCACCCTCGAGGCGTTCGAGCAGATCACCAAGGGCACCGGCGATCGCGAGATCTCCACGACCATGGCCCTGGTCCGTGGCATGAACCTCATGCTGCGCGACAAGGAACTCGGTCCTCGCCTCGTGCCGATCGTGGCCGACGAAGCCCGTACGTTCGGCATGGAAGGCATGTTCCGCCAGATCGGCATCTATGCGCCGTTCGGCCAGAAATACCGTCCGCAGGATGCCGACCAGCTGCTGTACTACCGTGAGGACCAGAAGGGCCAGGTGCTGCAGGAAGGCATCAGCGAAGCCGGCGGCATGAGCGCCTGGCTCGCCGCGGCCACGAGCTACAGCATCAGCAACGTGCCGATGCTGCCGTTCTTCATCTATTACTCGATGTTCGGTTTCCAGCGCATCGGCGACCTGTGCTGGGCGGCGGGCGACATGCGTGCGCGCGGCTTCCTCATCGGTGGCACCTCGGGGCGCACCACGCTCAACGGCGAGGGCCTGCAGCACGAGGACGGCCATTCGCACCTGCTTTCCGGCGCCATCCCGAATGTCATCTCCTACGATCCGACCTTCTCCTACGAGCTGGCGGTGATCCTGCAGGACGGCACGCGCCGCATGATGCAGGAGCAGGAAGACGTCTACTACTACATCACCGTGATGAACGAGAACTATGCCCATCCCGACCTGCCCAAGGGCAGCGAGGAAGGCATCGTCAAGGGCATGTACCTGTTCAAGGACGGTGGCAAGGCGAAGAAGAACGAGCCGCGCGTGCAGCTGATGGGGTCGGGCACGATCCTGCGCGAGGTGATCGCGGCCGCCGAATTGCTGGAGAAGGATTTCGGCGTGACGTCGGACATCTGGTCGGTGCCGAGCTTCTCGGAGGTTCGCCGTGAAGGTTTCGACGCCGAGCGCTGGAACCGGCTGCACCCGGAAAGCCCTCAGCGCGTGCCGTACGTCACCGGCTTGCTTGCGGACCGCCAGGGCCCCGCCATCGCCGCCACCGACTATGTCCGCGAATTCGCCGACCAGATCCGCGCCTTCATGCCGGACGGCATGCGTTACACGGTGCTCGGCACCGACGGCTTCGGCCGCAGCGACACGCGGGCGAACCTGCGCAGCCACTTCGAGGTGGACCGCTACTGGATCGCACATGCGGCCCTCGCCGCCCTGGCGAAGGACGGCAAGGTCAACGCCAAGGACGTCAGCCGCGCCATCAAGGAATACAAGCTCGACATGGACAAGCCGAACCCGATGACGGTCTGACCGCCAGCGCGATGGAACGTGAACGAAGGCCGGAGCGATCCGGCCTTCGTCGTTTTCGCATCACGCGGTATCGATGGGCATGCTGTTATCCATGACCCTGTCGACATATGCGGATCCATGCCATGCGCCTAGCCTTCCTTGCCGCCATCGCCTTGAGCCTGGCCGCCTGCGCCACGGCGCCGGCGGATCACGGTTCGCGTTCCCGCCTGTTGTACATCGCCGCGACGAAGGCGCCGTGCACGAACGGCGTCATGAAGACGGAGTGCTTCCAGTACCGCGAAGAAGCCACGGATGCCTGGCAGGTGACCTACGTGCCGATCGAGGGCTTCGACTGGCAGCCGGGCAACGAATACCTGCTGAAGATCACCGAGGTGCACGCGAAGGAAGCCCCCGAGGACGCGTCACGCGTGACATGGCATGTTGACAAGGTGGTCGAGCAGCATCCGGTGAAGTGAAGGTGGTGGGGCCCTGGTGGGAGCCGACCCTGTCGGCGATCCCGCGGCAGCGGGCCGGTTTCCTGCACGGCTCGGCTTCGCCCTCGCGTTGGGGTTGGGGGCGTGGGGCAGAGCCGTCGGCCGCCACCCTCGTCGCTCCGGTTACACCGTCGCTCGGGAAAGGAAGCCGCTGCGCGGCCGTGTTCTATGGCTGGCGCCCCGTCGCGCCCGTCGCGCCGGGCGGGGTTTCCGACTCGCCTTCCATGGCTCGGCGGAAA
>NZ_JBPGXU010000040.1:0-32726 GCF_056755675.1 Luteibacter sp. KNZ12-1A
AGATGTGTATAAGAGACAGATCCGGGGCTGCTTCCCATCTTGGTTTCCCAGGAAGGTGGGTTGGGTACAATTGGCGGATGCTGATCACTCTTAACGGCGACGCGCGCGAATGCGCGCCCGGTACTTCCGTGTCCGCCCTGCTCGACGCCGCCGGTTATGCCGGCAAGCGCGTGGCGGTGGAGGTCAACCTGGAGATCGTGCCGCGCAGCGCGCACCCGACGCACCTGCTTGCCGAAGGCGACCGGGTGGAGATCGTCCACGCCATTGGCGGCGGCTGACGCCCCGCGCCCTCCGACGGATAGCCCGCATGAACCATTTCTCTCCCGCCGCCGACGACCTGCTCACCGTTGCCGGCCGCACGTTCCATTCGCGGCTGCTCACCGGTACCGGCAAGTACAAGGATTTCGACGAGACCCGCCGGGCTACCGAGGCCGCTGGCGCGCAGATCGTCACCCTGGCGATCCGCCGCGTGAACATCGGCCAGGACGCCAGCCAGCCGAACCTGCTCGACGCGCTGCCACCCGACCGTTTCACCCTGCTGCCGAACACGGCCGGCTGCTACACCGCCGACGACGCCGTGCGCACCTGCCGCCTCGCACGCGAACTGCTCGACGGGCACAACCTGGTGAAGCTGGAAGTGCTCGGTGACGAACGCACGCTCTATCCCGACGTGGTGCAGACCCTGGTCGCGGCCGAGAAGCTCGTGGCCGATGGATTCGACGTCATGGTCTACACCTCCGACGATCCCATCCTCGCCCGGCGCCTGGAAGAGATCGGCTGCGCCGCGATCATGCCGTTGGCGGCACCGATCGGTTCGGGCCTGGGCATCCAGAATCGCTACAACCTGCTCGAGATCGTGGAGAACGCGAAGGTGCCGGTCATCGTCGACGCGGGCGTCGGCACCGCTTCCGATGCATCCATCGCGATGGAACTGGGTTGCGACGGCGTGCTGATGAACACGGCCATCGCCGGCGCGAAAGATCCCGTGCTGATGGCGCACGCGATGAAGCTCGCCGTCGAGGCGGGTCGCGCCGCCTTCCGCGCGGGGCGCATCCCGCGCAAGCGTTTCGCCTCGGCCTCGAGCCCCGTCGACGGACTGGTGGGTTGACCATGGCACACGACGACGAGACATCGGGCGACGCCCCGTTCCACCGACGCATCCGCAGCTTCGTACTGCGCGAAGGCCGCATGACCCCGGCGCAGCAGCGCGCGTTCGACGACCACTGGGCACGCTTCGGTCTCGACTACACGGGCCGTGAACGCGACCTCGACGCCATCTTCGGCCGGCATGCGCCGCGCGTGCTCGAGATCGGTTTCGGCAACGGCGAAGCCTTGGCATGGGCGAGCGAACACGATCTCGCGCGCGATTACATCGGCGTCGAAGTACACGGCCCCGGCGTCGGCCGCCTGATGAACGCGCTGGCCGCGCGCGATGCGTCCAACGTGTGCCTGTACAAGCACGATGCCGTCGAGGTACTGGAAAACGAGATCCCCGCGGGCAGCTTGTCCGAGGTGCGCATCTGGTTCCCCGATCCCTGGCACAAGAAGCGCCACAACAAGCGTCGCCTCGTGCAACCCGCCTTCGTGGCGTTGCTCGCGTCGCGCATGGCACCCGGCGGCTTGCTGCACCTGGCCACCGATTGGGAAGCCTATGCCGAGCACATGCGCGAGACGATGGAAGCCGCCGAAGGTTGGCGCAATCGCGTCGGGCCCGGCGAAACCGCGGAGCGCCCGGCGTGGCGCATCGAGACGCACTTCGAGCGCAGGGGCACGCGACTAGGCCATGGCGTATGGGATTACCTATACGAATGGATAGGCTCGACGACGGCCTCTTGACCGTCGTCGCGGCATAACATGGAACTTCGTGCCCACGGAGTTTCCCCATGTCCATCTCCAACCTTGCCGACCTGATCGCCGAAACCCTCGAAGAAGCCGGTATCCGTCGCATCTATGGCGTGGTGGGCGACAGCCTCAATGCCATCACCGATTCGCTGCGCGAGCGGAAGCGCATCGATTGGGTGCATGTACGCAACGAAGAGGCTGGCGCATTCGCCGCGGGCGGTGAATCGCAGCTCACGGGACAATTGGCCGTTTGCGCAGGAAGTTGCGGCCCCGGCAACCTGCACCTGATCAACGGCCTGTTCGACTGCCATCGATCGCGCACGCCGGTGCTGGCCATCGCCGCGCACATCCCCAGTGCGGAAATCGGTAGCGGTTACTTCCAGGAAACGCATCCGACGGAACTCTTCCGCGAATGCAGCGTGTATTGCGAAATGGTGTCCGATCCGGCGCAGATGCCCTTCGTGCTCGACGCGGCGATCCGCGCGGCGGTCGGGCAGCGCGGCGTGGCCGTGGTGGTGATCCCGGGCGACGTGGCCATGCGCGCGTCGCCGGTGAAGAAGGTGACGCCAGCGGCGGGGTTGCTTCCACCCGCACCGAAGGTGATTCCGGCCGAGCGCGAACTCGACGCGCTGGCGGCCCTGCTCAATGCGGGCAAGCGCGTCACGCTGCTCTGCGGGCGCGGCACGGCCGGTGCGCACGGCGAACTCATCGCGCTCGCCGATGCACTGAAATCGCCCATCGTGCATGCGCTGGGCGGCAAGGAATATGTCGAGTACGACAATCCCTTCGACGTGGGCATGACAGGCCTGATCGGCTTCAGCTCGGGCTATCACGCGATGGAGGATTGCGACACGCTGCTGATGCTCGGCACCGACTTCCCGTATCGCCAGTTCTACCCGGAAGACGCGAAGATCGCGCAGGTGGACATCCGTCCCGGCAACATCGGCCGTCGTTGCCGCGTGGACCTCGGCGTGGTCGGCGACGTCGGCGAGACTCTGCGCGCACTGCTTCCGCGCATCGAACCCAAGCGCGTGCGCGGTCATCTCGACCGCTGCCTCGCCCACTATGCCCGCGCCCGTGAAGGCCTGGACGAACTGGCGAGGATCGAGCCCGGCCACGACCTGATCCATCCGCAGCAGGTGTCCCGCCTGGTCAGCGAACTGGCCGAAGAGGATGCCGTCTTCACCTGCGACGTCGGCACGCCCACCGTATGGGCCGCGCGCTACCTGCGCATGAACGGCAAGCGCCGCCTGCTCGGCTCCTTCGTGCACGGCTCCATGGCCAATGCCATGCCCCAGGCCATCGGCGCGCAGGCCGCCTATCCCGGCCGGCAGGTGATCTCGCTGTCCGGTGACGGCGGCTTCTCGATGCTGATGGGCGACTTCATCACCCTGGCCCAGGAAAAGCTGCCGGTGAAGGTGATCGTGCTCAATAACGGCACGCTCGGCTTCGTCGAGCTGGAGATGAAGGCGGCCGGCCTGCTGGAGACCGGCGTGGAATTGCGCAACCCGGACTTCGCCGCCATGGCCAACGCGATGGGTATCCATGGCCGCCGCGTGACCCGCGCCAGCGACCTGCCCTCGGCCATCGCCGAGGTGCTCTCGCACGAGGGCCCCGCGCTGCTGGACGTGGTGAGCAACCGCCTGGAGCTTTCCATGCCGCCGAAGATCACCGCGGAGCAGGCGAAGGGCTTCAGCCTGTACGCGTTGAAGGCGGTGATGAGTGGCCGTGGCGACACGATCGTCGACCTGGCGCTGAGCAACCTCAGCCGATGAGCGGATAGGAACCACCGAGGGTCCGGTGCCGCCAGCTTCAGCCGGGAGCCACCCCCAGCGCGTATACTCCTGCGGCAATATCCACAGCCTGGCAAGACCATGCCACCGCACGCCTCAACCGACCGGATCCGGACAGCCGGCTAGTGGCACTGACCCTCACTCCCGAAATGATCCTCGTGCTGGGCCTGGTGGGCTTCACCATGCTCATGCTCGTTCTGGAGTGGATCCGGGCCGACATGGTCGCCCTGCTCGTGGTGGTCACGATCGGCCTCACCGGGCTGATTCCCGGCGACCAGGTGTTCAACGGTTTCGCTGGCAACGCGGTCATCGCCATCATCGCGATCATGATCATGGGCGCGGGCCTGGACCGCGCCGGCGTGCTCAACCTCACCGCCGCCTTCGTCATGCGCATGGCCCGTGGCGTGGAGTCGCGCCTGGGCGTGGTGATCAACAGCGTCACCAGCCTGTTCAGCGCCGTGATTCCGAGCCAGGCGCTGGCCGCGTTGATGATCCCGGTCACCAGCCGCCTGTCCGCACGCACGGGCGTGCCGATGTCGCGCCTGCTGCTGCCGATGGCGTTCTGCATCCTCACCGCCACCAACACCACGCTGATCGCCAACTCGCCGCTGATCGTCCTCAACGACCTGATCGCCAGCGCGAACAGCAACCTGCCGCCGGGCGCGCATACGATCCCGAAATTCGGCCTGTTCAGCGTGACGCCCGTGGGCCTCGTGCTGGCCGTGACCGGCGTGCTGTTCTTCTATTTCTTCACCCGCAAGCTGCTCCCGGAGCGCGAGGACGACCGTCTCAAGGTCACCCCCGGCCGTACCGAGAGCTACTTCGCCGACACCTACGGCATCGCCGGCGAGACCGCCGAACTGACCGTCACCGCCGAGAGCCCGTTGGTGGGCATGAGCATCGGCGAGGTGGAGCAACTGCATGGCGCCCCGCTGATCCTCGCGATCAAGAACGGCAACGAGAGCCGCGTGGCGCCGCCCTCGGACCAGATGATCTGGGTGGGCACGGTGCTCGGCGTGCTGGCCCCCCGCGATGCCATCAACGCCTTCGCCAACAACCAGCTCTGCCGCGTGTCCATGCGCATGCGCCAGCTGGGCGATCAGTTCAACACCACCCGCGCCGGTATTTCCGAAGCCGTGATACCGCCCAGCTCGCGCTTCATCAAGCAGACGGTGGGCGACCTGCGACTGCGCAAGCGCTTCGGCATCTCGGTGCTGGCCGTGAACCGCGGCGACGAGGTCTACCGCGAGGACGTGCGTGCCGTGACCCTGCGTGCGGGCGACACCCTCGTGCTGCACAGCAAATGGCGCGACCTGATGCTGGCCGAGGAAGACCGCGACATCGTCGTGGTCACCGACATTCCGAAGGAAGAGCAGCGCCCCGGCAAGATCTGGCAGGCGGTGGGCTTCTTCGTGCTGGCCAAGTGCCTGGCCCTGTTCACCCAACTCGACCTCTCGGTGGCGATGATGACCGGCGCGGTGGGCATGCTGCTCACCGGCGTGCTCAACATGGACGAGGCCTACAAGGCGATCAACTGGAAGACCATCTTCGTCACCGCCTGCCTCATCCCGTTGGGTTGGTCGATGGATTCCACCGGCACCGCCTCGTGGATCGCCCAGGAGGTGCTGGCCATCCTCGGCCACGCGCCACAGTGGACGCTGCAACTCTCCATCGCCGTGTTGACCCTGATGTTCTCGCAGGTGATGTCGAACGTGGGCGCCACGGTGATGATGGTTCCGATCGCGATCAGCGTGGCGGTCAGTACGGGCGGCAATCCGTCAGCATACGCGCTGATCGTGGCGGTATCGTCGTCGAACACGTTTCTGCTGCCGTCCGGCCATCCCGCCTTGATGATGGTCGCCGGCCCCGGCGGCTACCGCTCGAAGGATTTCCTCCGCGTGGGCCTGCCGCTGACGATCCTGATCCTGGCACTGACGCTGGTAACCATCAATCTGATGTACCGGTAGGGGTTCTCGCAAGAGCCGGCGGGCGTCACCCTCGGGGCCACGCCTCCGGCGACCCGTCAGGGAAGGGCCGCTAGCGCGGCCATTTACTATTGCCCTGCGGGCCGGGTCGGCGCCCCACCGGAGGTTTCCGACTCGCCATCCGTGGCTCGGCGGAAACGGCCGGCCGTCCAGGCCGGCCCCCTAACGGGCTTTTTCCGGTGGAGCACCTCGCCTGCGCTACCGGCCCCGAGGGTGACGCCCGCCGGCTCTTCCGGATCGTGAGGTTCGTGGGGGCGAGCGCACCGCCTGCGATCCGGTGAGCGATCATGCTGTCGGACGCGACACGACCGCGCTTTCGCGGCGACAGGAACGGTGTGGTGTGGCGGCGCATGACTCCCGCCGGCACGCGCCACGCAGGTACGCGGATACGCGGATACGCAGATAAGCCAGCCCGCAACGAAGGCTATTGCTCGCCAATCAACTGGTGCTATCGCCCTGCATGGCCCACCCAGATTGCCTGCGGCGCACTCCGCGCAATCCACCTCACCGTGGAGTAGAGCAGGCGGGTACCACCCTCGGGGCCGGTAGCGCAGGCGAGGGCTGCGACTGGACAAGGCCCGGAGGGGGCCGGCCTGGACGGCCGGCCGTTTCCGCCGAGCCATGGAAGGCGAGTCGGAAACCCCCAGGCGGAGCCCGACCCGGCCCGTAGGGCAATAAGTAAACGGCCGCGCTAGCGGCCCTTCCCTGACGGGTCGCCGGAGGCGTGGCCCCGAGGGTGGTACCCGCCTGCTCTTGCCGCTCCGCACGGACGCCAACGCGAGGCCGAAGGCGAGCCCGCCCCAAACAAATGCGCGAAGAAGAACCTTTTTCTCAGACTACGAGGCGTACGGCGCCATCGAACACCCCTACCGGCACGGCCCGCAGGCGGTCTCCCCGGCATGGCCCCGCCGTGCAATCCCCGCTTTCGGCCGTGAAGGTCGCCCCATGAGCGGCGCAGATGATCTGCCCGCTGCGGACCAGGAATTTCCCGGGAGCGTAGTCCAGGCGCCGGCCCGCGTGCGGGCACACATTGAAGTAGGCATGGGCCTCGTCGCCGTGTCGGTAGACCAGCAGGGACTCCACCTCGCCATCGACCAGGGTCTCGATTTCGATGGCATTGCCATCGGGAATGTCCGCCAGCAGGCAGAGAGGAGCGGTGTCGGCGGTAGTAGTCATGGCACTTGTCTATGAGGATCGATTGCCCCAAGGTAAAGAGGGTCGCACGCATGTCATTGTGCCATACGGATTTTTAACCAATGCGCTTCGTATTCCCACCCATCCGCCGTTCGCGTAATCCCCTCGTCCGCGCCCTGTCGCTGGTGCTGGGCCTCGCCGTGGTGGGCGTGCTGCTCGTCTTCGGCGTGGTCGTGCTCGGCGTGCTGATGGCCGGCGGCCTGGTTTTCCTCGCCGTGCGCCAGTGGAAGCTCGCCCACGGCCGCGTGGCCGGCGCTTCGGGGCGCGGTGCCCCGAAGGACCCGGACGTGCTGGAAGGCGAATTCGTGGTGATCCGGCAGAACACGCCCATCCACCACTGATCGGGTCCGCAAGAAGCGGATGGTGACGGGGCCTCGCCCCGCCTACGCTGGTCTCCCATGAAGGAGGCCACCATGAACTCTCAGGCTTACGCCATGCGTCCCGCCGCCGACGATGCGCTAGAACGCGTCCGCGCCGCCCTGGAACAGGCCGACGGCGCCACCGATCTCGCCAGCCTCGCCACCATCGCCGGGCTGAGCCCGACCCATCTGCAACGCGCCTTCCGGCGCCGGTACGGCGTCAGTCCCGCCGAATACGCCCGCGCCCGCCGGTTCCGCCAGCTGCGCGAGGTCCTGCGCGACGGTGCGGCGGTCACCGATGCCGTTTACGAAGCCGGCTTCGGCTCCGGTAGCCGGGTCTACGAAGAAAGCGACCGCCGCCTCGGCATGACTCCCGCCAGTTACCGGGCGGGCGGTGCGGGCGCCTCGATCCGCTACACCACCACGCAGACACCGCTCGGCCGGCTGCTGGTCGCCACCACCGCGAAGGGCATCTGCTCGGTGACGCTGGGCCAGGACGATCGCGAACTCGAGACGCGCCTGGCGGAGGAATTTCCCCTCGCCGAGCGGGAACGGGTAGACGAGGGCCGGGAGGAATGGCTCGACGCGGTCATCGCCCGCGTGGCCCATGACCTCGGCTGGAGCGATCGCGACGCCCCCGCCCTGCCACCGCTGGATGTCGCCGCCACCGCCTTCCAGTGGCGCGTATGGGATGCGCTCACGCGTATTCCGCGTGGCGAGACACTGAGCTACGGCGAACTGGCCGCGACCCTGGGCGTACCCAAGGCGGCGCGCGCCATCGGTCGCGCCTGTGGCAGCAACAAGCTGGCCCTGCTCGTTCCCTGTCACCGCATCATCCGCGAGGACGGCAGCCTCGGCGGATGGCGATGGGGCATGGATATCAAGCAACAACTGCTGGCCACCGAACGTGCCATGAAAGCCACTCAAGGCTGACCGTCGAACCTTTCGCTACCGTCCATGCGGTAGCGGCGATATCTTGCGGGATTGCGCCGCACGACGCGGTGCGCGCCCGCCCTGGATTCCCCCGCATGTCAGACGCCGCCTGTAGCACCAGCCAAGCTCCCGCCTCCGCCCTCAGCGACCCGCGCTGGATGGTGCCGCTGTCGCTGTTCGCGCTCTACGTGATCTGGGGATCGACCTATCTCGCGATCCGCTATGCATTGGTGAGCTATCCGCCGTTCCTGCTGGCCGCCATCCGTTTCGCCGTGGCCGGCGTGCTGCTCTTCGCCGTGCTGCGCCTGCGTGGGGCCGCGCTGCCCACCAGGCGCCAGTGGAAAAACGCGGCCATCGTCGGCACCCTGCTGCTCGCCGGCGGCAATGGCCTGGTCTGCTTCGCCGAGCAGACGGTCAGCTCCGGCATCGCCGCGGTGGCGGTGGCGAGCATGCCGCTGTTCGCCGCGCTGTTCGGCGGCATCTATCGCGAGTGGCCTACGCGCGGCGAAACCGCCGGCCTGCTGCTCGGCTTCGTCGGCGTGATCGTGCTGAACCTGGGCGCGGGCCTTTCCGGCTCGCCACTCGGCGCCATCGCGCTGATCTGCGCGGCCATGGCGTGGGCGTTCGGTTCGGTGTGGTCGAAGCGGCAGGACATGCCGAAGGGGCCGATGAACACCGCCGCGCAGATGCTGTGCGCCAGCGTCTCGCTGACGATCATCGCGCTATTGCATGGCGAACGCTTTCCGGCGCACCCGGAAACCGGTGCCACCGCCGCGCTGGCCTACCTCGTGGTCTTCGGTTCGATCATCGCCTTCAGTGCCTACCTTTACGTGCTGAAGACCGTCCGCCCCGCCCTCGCCACGAGCTACGCGTACGTGAATCCGCCAGTCGCCGTGTTGTTCGGCGTGGCCCTGGCCGGTGAGCACGTGGGCCCGTTCGACCTCGCAGGCATGGCGATCATCCTGATCGGCGTGGGCACCATCACGATGATGCGCGTGCGCAAGGCCTGATCGCAGGCGTTCGCGCGGGAATGTGACGCAGGTCGCAAGACGGCCCGGCAGCGGGTGTTTTTCAGAATCCTTCGATGTCCGTGCGAGATACGACTCCCTAGGCTTCCCTCCTCGTTCGTGGGAGAGATTCAATGGCTGGGGCCGGACCGGCGCGCTTCGCCTGCTCGCGCAGGCTTCGATGGTGGATGGCGCGCATGATGACGGTGTTCGGCATCGGCATCGCCGCGCTGGCGGCGTGCCAACCCTTCCGGGAAGGCACGCCCCGCGGTGCTACAACTCCCTCAACGCCGTCGTCACCGGCACCCGCGCCGCACGCAGGGCTGGGAACAATCCACCGATGAACCCGATGGCCAGGGCCCACTTGATGCCCGTCCACAACAGTTCGCCACTCACGTGGAAGCGGAAGACCACCTGACTGAAGTTCGCCCCGAGTGTCGACGCGGTGTATCCGTTGAAGATGATCCACACGATGCCCGCCCCGACGACACCGCCAAGCAGGGCGAGCAGCATCGTTTCCAGCATCACCGATACCACCACGGGCACGCCACGGAAGCCGATGGCCCGAAGCGTGGCGATCTCGCGGGCGCGCGCCTGGATGGCGGCGAACATCGTGTTGAGCGCTCCGAATACCGCACCGATCGCCATGATGACGCCCACGGTGATGCCGACCGCGCGCAGCACCTTGGTCAGCCCTTCGGACTGCTTGCCGAAGTACTCACGGGTCGTGGAGACGTCCACCTTCAGGCGCGGGTCCGCCACCAGCGCGGCCTTGAACGCGTCGAACGCCTTGGGCGAGTCCAGCAGCACGGTCACCGATTGCACGCTGCTGCCCCGGCGATACGCCGAGGCGACACTCTGCGTGTCACCCCATAGTTCCGACTCGAGGGCATCCTTCGATTCGAAGGCGCCGACGATGGTCCATGTCTGCCCGGCAAGCCGAATGGACTTGCCGACATCGAGGCCTTCGAACTGCGCCTTCGCGCCCTTGCCGACGATCAACTCGCGCAGTCCCGGCTGGAACTTGCGACCCTCGACGATCTTCACCTGATCGCGCAGGTTCCAGACGTCCTCGCTCACGCCGCGGATGGGCACGTTCGAGTCGCTGGCGGGATCGCCCTTGCGCGGCAGGTTCGCCACGACCACCAGTTCGCCGGAAGCGATCGGCCTGCCCTTCGCGTCCTTCTTCACGCCCGGCGCCTGGACCACCACGTTCGCGCTGTCGCGATCGAGGATCGAATTGAGTTCCGCCTGCGAACCGCCGCGAAGGACGATGGCGGTACGCTCGTTGCCCGTGGAGCGCAGCGTTTCGGCGAAGCCTTCGCTCATGGCCAGCATCGCCACCAGTACACCGACCACGCCGGCGATGCCCACGACGACGACCGACGACGATCCCAGGCGCTGGGTGACCGTCGCCAACCCCACCTTGGTCACCTCCCAGGTCTGCCGGCCGCGACGGGTCAGCGCCATCCATAGTGCGAGCACCACCGCCAGCGCCACCACGCCCGGCCAGGGCAAGGCGATCCATACGGCGAGAAAGACCGCGATCACCAGCAACGTGAGGACGCCGGCACCGAATTTCTTTGCGGATTTCATCGTGTGTCCCCTCAGCGCCCGGCGAGCGCATCGACAATGTTGAGGCGCATGGCGCGGATGGCGGGCAACAAGCCGACGAGCGCACCGATGACCAGCATCAGGACGATGCCGAGTATCCAGGTCTGCGTGCCGATCGGCGGCAGGTTGAGCATGCCCCCGCTGCCTTTCGCCACGATCGGCACGAGCACGCCGGCCAGCGCAAGCCCCAACACACCGCCGAGCACGAGCAGCAATACCCCTTCCGCCAGCACCATGCAAAGCACGCTGCGGCTGGAGAAGCCGATCGTCTTCAGCACCGCGAGCTCGTTGGTCCGTTCGCGGACCGCCTGCGCCATGGTATTGCCGGTGAGCAGGATCAGGGTGAAGAACACCGCGCCCATGATCGCCGAGACGATGAGGCCGATATCACCCAGCTGCTTGGCGAACGAGGCATTGAACGCCTGCTCCGTCTGCGTCTTGGTTTCATGGTCCGAGTTGGCCGACAGGGCATCGATGGCCTTGGCCACGCGATCCGCCTGGTCGGCCGAGGTCAGCTTCACCACGTACCAGCCCACGGTGGTGCCGACGCTCTGGAACGCGTTCGCATCCTCGAAATACTTGTGGTGGAAGAAGAACTGCTGGTCCGTGCCATTGGCCGCTCCCTTGGCCGGCGTGTAGATGCCGACGATGTCGAACGGCCAGGTCTTGTCGCCATTGCGCTGCGGGAAGATCGTGGATTGCAGCGGGACCTTGTCGCCCACCTTCCAGCCGAAACGCTTCGCCAGCGCCTCGCCCACGATCGCACCGGTTCGTGTCGCTTCGTACACCTTGCGCTGCTCCGGCGGAAGCACGATCTCGTGGTAGATATCGAGGTAGTTGTCGCTCACCGCGAAACTGAGCACGAAGTTCTTCGGGTCCTGGTAGATGCCACCGAACCAGTTCGCATGGCCCACCGCCTTCACGCCGGGAACGGCCTGCATGCGCGTGGCGAGGCTGGCCGGGAGCGACTGGATGATGGAATAGCGCGAGGTGGTGATGAGACGGTCGACGCCGATCACGCTGCCGCCCGAGGAAAAGGCCGCACGCGTCGCATCGAGCATGCCGAACAGCAGGAACGCGGCGAGGATCGAGATCAGCGTGAAGAACGTGCGGGCCTTGCGCCGGAACAGCGCCGCCCAGATGAGGTGCAGGTATTTCATGCCGGCATCCTCCGCGTCAGGCCACGGACTGTTCGACGAGGGTGCCCTTGTCGAGGTGCAGGATATGGTTGGCGTATTCGGCGGCCTTGGGATCGTGGGTCACCATCACGATGGTCTTGCCGTGCTCGCGATTGAGTTCGCGCAGCAGGCCCAGGATCTCCTCGGCGGATTGCCGGTCGAGATCACCGGTGGGTTCGTCGCAGACCAGCAAGGTGGGATCGGAGACGATCGCGCGGGCGATCGCCACGCGCTGCTGTTGTCCACCGGAAAGCTCGGAAGGCTTGTGCGTCGCCCGGTCGGCGAGACCGACCAGTTGCAACGCGATCGAGGCGTTCTGCCTGCGTTGCGCGCCCGACAGCTTCGTCAGCAGCAACGGCAGCTCGACGTTGCGTTGCGCGCTCAGCATCGGCATGAGGTTGTAGAACTGGAAGACGAAACCGACATGGGAGGCCCGCCATTTCGCCAGCGCACCGGAGCCCAGCTGGTCGATGCGATCGCCAGCCACGACGATGCTGCCGCCCGTGGGCGTGTCCAGGCCGCCGATCAGGTTCAGCAAGGTGGTCTTGCCGGAACCGGACGGGCCCATCAGGGCGAGGAAATCGCCTTCCTCGATGCGCAGGTTCACGCCATGCAGCACTTCGACCTTCTGCCGGCCGCGCTCGTAGACCTTGGAAAGATCCTGGATGTCGATCAGGGTGGCCATCGCTATGTCTCCGTGCGTATCAAGGTGTTTGGGTGGCGACGCGAACGGCGGCGCCGTCAGCGAGCGAGTCGGGAGGAGAAACGATCACGGTATCGCCTGCGGCCACGCCGTCGGTCACCAGGCGAAGGTCGCCGGCGTCCTGCTTCACTGCCGTGACCTGGCGACGGACGGCCTTGCCTTCGGCGACCGTGTAGACGACTTCGTGGCCGTCACGGCGGACGATCGCCGCCGTGGGCACGAGCACGCCTTTGGGCGCGCTGGACTGCACGGGGGCGCGACGTTCGAGAAACGACACGCGGACACCCATGTCGGGCACGATGCGCGCGTCCTTGTTCTCGAGTGCCACGCGTACCTTCACCGTGGCCTTGCCGCGGTCGGCGGCGGGCACGATGGCGATCACATGCGCCGGAATGCGCCAGTCCGGGTAGGCGTCCAGCACGGCCTCGGCAGGCATGTCCGGTTGCACGCGGCCGATATAGGCCTCGTTGACGTCGACATCGATCTCCAGCGAATCCATGTCGACGATCGTGCCGACGCCCGTGCGGGTGAAGCCCCCTCCCGCCGACAGCGGCGAGACGATCTCGCCCACCTGGGCCGCCTTGTCGGTGATCACGCCATCGAAGGGCGCACGGATCACCGTGTAGTCGAGGTTCACCTGGCCCACGGCCACCTGCGCCTCGGCCGCATCGGCCTGCCGGCGTACCGTGTTGAGCTGGGCGCGGAAGGTATGGGCCTGGGTGCGGCTCTGCTCGGCCAACTGCCTGGACACGAGTCCGCGACCGACAAGCGCTTCCTGCCGGTCTGCATCGCGCAACGACTGGTCGAGCTGGGCCTGGGTCTGGGCCACGTTGGCGTGCGCCGCCGCCGCGTTGGCGCGGGCCGACTCCAGGCTTGCACGCAGGGCGTTGTCTTCGAGCCGGGCCAGCACCTGGCCCTTCTTCACCCGGTCGCCTTCCTCGATCAGCACCTCGACCAAGGTGCCGGTGATCTGTGCCGACACGGTGGCCTGCCGCCGGGCGGTGACGTAGCCGGTAGCCTGCAATACCGCCCCCGCCTCCGTGCCGGCGCTGGGCGATACCGCCGTGGCGGTGCGAACCTCCACGGGCCGGTGGGCGAGGAACGCCCAGGCACCCATGGCCGCGGCGAGCACGAGGACCAGCACGGCGACCACGACCAGCGCGGTGCGGACTCCCGCGCGCTCGCCGCCATGCGGCTCCTTCTGCGATTTGTCGATCTTCAGCTGCCGGAGCAGCTCCTTGTTCGAATTCATCTTCCCCAGGGTCCCCATGATGTTCGAGCGCATGCCCGCCGCCCCAGCAAGATCATGCGATTCGCGCGGAACGTGCACCACTTTCGACCATCAGTCATCTGTCGTGACAGGTGTCACCTGATACGCTTGGCGCATGAATACCGTCATTCCGCCGCCGGCCCAGCCGAGCATCCCCGTCGCCGGTCGCGCCGAGCGCTTCCCGGTCCGTCGTGTCTTCTGCATCGGCCGCAACTACGCCGACCATGCGCGCGAAATGGGCGCCTCGGTCGACAAGGCGAACCCGATGTTCTTCACCAAGCCCGCGGACGCCCTCGTCACCGACGGCGCCGATGTGCCCTACCCGTCCGCCACGAACGATCTCCACCATGAAGTGGAAATGGTGGTGGCCCTGGGCGCGGGCGGATCGGACCTCTCCGTGGACGAGGCACGCGCACTGGTCTGGGGTTACGGCGTGGGGCTGGACCTCACCCGCCGCGACCTGCAGGCACAGGCCAAGGCCAAGGGCGCACCGTGGGACGTGGCGAAGGGATTCGACCATTCCGCGCCCGTTTCCGCCCTGGTTCCCGCAAGCGACGCCAAGCCCTTGCCCGACACGCGCATCGCCCTGGAAATCAACGGCGAAACACGCCAGCAGGCCACGCTCGCCGACATGGTGCTCGACGTGCCGGAAATACTTAGTGCCCTATCCAGGCTGTTCGAATTGAAAGCCGGTGATATCGTCTATACGGGCACGCCGGCGGGCGTCGCCGCCCTCCAGCGCGGCGACCGTTTCCGTGCCACGCTGGAAGGCATCGCCACGCTCGAGGGGCGCGTGGTCTGACTTCGCGAATGTTTCAGTCATGCCATGAGGAGAAGGACCGATGAGTTTCGTTGCGGAATTCAAGAAATTCGCATTGCGCGGTAACGTGGTCGATCTCGCCGTCGGTGTCGTGATCGGCGCCGCGTTCGGGAAGATCGTCACGTCGCTGGTCGACAACATCATCATGCCGCCCATCGGCTGGGCGATCGGTGGCATCGACTTCTCCGACTGGAAGTGGGTGCTGAAGCCCGCCGACGCGGCCACCAAGACGGCCGAGGTCGCCGTACAGTACGGCGTTTTCATCAACGTCCTGATCCAGTTCATCATCATCGCGTTCGCGATCTTCCTCGTGGTCAAGGCGATCAACCGCCTCAGCCGCCGCGAGGAGGAAGCCCCGGCGGCGCCACCGGCCGACGTGGCCCTGCTCACCGAGATCCGCGACCTGCTGAAGTCGCAACAGCGGCCGTAAGGCGCGGGGCTGAAGCGGCTCTCGCAAGGAACCCGCTTCAGCCCCGGAGTATGCGGCGAGTCTCTATTTATCCCGGGTCAGTGGAAGGACTTTCTCGCGGAGCACCTTGTACTCGGCATCGACGACTTCCTGATTCGGATCGTGACCTGAGTGTTCGAGCAGGACCCATCCCTTTTCAGGCGCCTTGATCGACTCGTAATAACGGCGGGCCAACTCCGGCGGCGCCAGCAAGTCGTGCACCCCTTCGACGAAGAACACAGGGATGGCGAAATCCATGCCCAGGCTCGGCAGGTCGACCTTCGACAGCATGCCGTCGCCGTGCATGCCGACGAAATTCATGAAGGAATAATCCTCGCCCGCCTCGTAATCCGCCTCTGCCTTGGCGGTGGTGTAGGCAGCCGCGCGATGCCAATGGTCCGGGGGCGCCAACGTGACCCTTGCCTCGTACTTGCGAATGATCCGGCGCACTTTCCCGAAGCTGCGCGGGTCGGTCCATGGTGGTGATCCGACCTGCCTGAGCACGGCGAGCGAATCCTCGTCCTTTTCCTTCACGGCAAGTTGCGAGAGTTTTTCATAGCTCGCCGCCTGGGCCTCCACCGAATTGACTATCTGGGACGTGCCGACGTACGCATGGAACAACTCAGGATGCGCCTTGACCATGTGCACGGCAAGGATCGAGCCCCACGAACTTCCCCACAGGATGACCTTTCGCTTTCCATAGCGTTTGGCCAGATAGGCGGCCAATTCGTTTCCGTCCTGCGCCATCCGCTCGATCGTCAGTTTCTCGCCTGGCGCCGGAGGGCTGCGGCCATAGGTCATGCCCGCGCCTCGCTGGTCCCATTGGACGACGACGAAGTCGCGCTCGCCGGCACCGTAGATGCTGTCGGAAAGACCGCTGAGTGGGTTGCCAGGACCTCCGCTGATGAAGAGGAGGATGGGATTGGCGCAGCTGTCTCCCTTGGCCGTCACCCATTGCTCGATCCCACCGATGACGACAAAGCGCGAGTCGTCCACCTTGGTGGGCTTGCTTCCGCAGGAAGGCGAAAGGCTTTCATCCCGTAAGGCACTCCGTGCAGGTGCATCGGCGGATGTCGAAACCGGCCCACACACCACGGCCGCCAACCCCAAGGCCAGCGCGATCCATCTCGTCATAACCGATTTCCCCTGTGATGGCCGATGCGCCACCGGATAGCGAGCATAGCTTCAAATGCAGGAAACATCATGGAGTTACCCCGGGATCGGGTATGCCCGGCATGGACTCGCCCACGATCGGTTCGACAGCGAGTTTTTGCGGTGCAGCGTGACACCTCAGACTTCCGCGCCGTAACTTGCGCCCCGGGGGAAATTAGATCGATCCAAGCCAGGAGCGCCTCGCGCCTTTCCAAGGCCGCGACGAATCCGGACCTGGAACGGGGCGGGGAGAAACGTGACGTGCGCACCGCGCCGTTCGCGTGCCGCTGCTTGCCGCGAAGACTGTCGAACGAATGGGGAGCCGTGACGTGAAACCGATAATCGCTCGCATTTTCACCGGGTACGATCCGCGCGCGCACCGTCCGGCCGCTTCCCCATGCCTGATCCCGCTCGCCACGGCACGTCGCCCTGCCCGCGCCTTCTCCGGCGCCCGCCTGCCGTAGCGACTTCCTGAATTGCCATCCACGGCGGACGCGCTGACGACCGTGGCACGCCAAAAATTTGGATCGATCCAAGTCGAGAACAGGAGGAGGACGCGTGCATCGATAAACCGCACACGTAGCAGTGATCCAACGGGGGAGTACCGCGCCGAATCCACACAGGCGCATCACTGAGGGGACATAGAAAGACATGACTTACCTGCCATATATGATCAAGCGCAAGCCGCTCTACGCCGCGCTCGCCTCGGCGACCTTGTCGCTTGCCGGTTACCTGGGGATCCCCTCGGAAGCCTTCGCGCAGACATCCACGCCAGCCACCGCGACGGCGTCCTCGCCGGCGCAGCCGTCCGATAGCGCGACAGCCGCGCAGGACGAGAAGCAAAAGAAAGCCGACAAGGAAAAGAGCGGGAAATCACCCAACCCCACGAATCTCGAAACGGTCGTCGTCACGAGCTACCGCCAGTCGATCGACCAGAACGTGCAGGACAAGCGCGAAGCCAACTCCATCGTCGAGGTCATCAACGCGCAGAACATCGCGCAATTCCCCGCGAAGAACATCGCCGACGCGCTGGCGCACGTTCCCGGCGTGGTCATCAGCCGTGAATCCGGCGAAGGCAAGACGGTGAGCATCCGCGGCCTTGCGCCGGAACTGACCTATACGCAGTTGAATGGCAACTACGTTGCCTCTGCCGATACCTCGGCGGGCCTGACGCGTTCGTTCAACTACACGCTGTTCCCGGCGAACATGTTCTCGGACATCAAGCTCTACAAGAGCCTCGAGGCACGCCTGGACGAAGGCGGCATCGGTGGCAACGTCGACCTGCGCACCCGCCGCCCACTCGAAATGGGCGCCAACGAGGGCTTCGTCACCGGCACCGCCGCGAGCTCGGACACCAGTGCGAAAACGGAACCGCAGGGTGCCGCGCTGTGGTCGTGGAAGAACAAGGACGAGACGTTCGGCGTGCTCGTCGCTGGTGCCTACCAGAAGCGCCAGGCGACCACGTACTCGGCGGATGCGTCGAGCTGGCACTGGTGGTCGGACGCCTGCAAGGACCACGAGACCTGCACGCAGCCGCCGGTGGACATCCACGGCAATCCGTACAGCGCCGGGGTCAACAACAACATCGACCTGTGGGGCAACGGTGTCGTCGACCAGGCGGGGAACATTTCCAATGGCTTCTGGATGCCGCAGCAGTTCGCCACGAGCCGCAACGACCTGACCCTGAAGACCAAGGGCGCCCAGGCCACGATGCAGTTCAAGCCGAGCGATCACTTCCTGCTGACGGGCAATTATTTCCGGTTCGAACGCGAGCAGACCCAGATCACCAACACCCTCGAGATTCCCGAGTGGGGCCTGCCGAACAATACGAACTACGCCGACCAGAACGGCCGGCTCCTCGCGCCCAACGGCCTGACCTTCGACAAGTCGGGCACCATCGTCACGGGTGCGAACTACGTGCTCCCGCCCGCCGGCGTCGGTTGCAACTCCGCGGTGAACCCGGTCACCGGCGCCTCCCGCCAGGCGGTGGACGTGTGTAACACGGAAATCCCGTGGCTCAACGGCAACTATTCCGTCGAAAAGGCGACCTCGCAGACACTCAACCTGGAAGGCGAGTGGGATAACGGCGGCGACCTGAGCGGCTCGTTCAACGTCGGCCGGACCTGGGCGAAGGGCGGTCCTTCGATCGAACTGGGCATGGCCGCCAAGCCGCGCAACTTCGTGAATGGCCAATGGGTGAATGGCAGCACCGGCGCCGCGTGGAACCTCAGCGGCAAGCCGGGCATCACGGCCGATCCGTCCGTGCTGCAGAACATGCAGGCCGGCGCCGGCCAGGTCGACCTGGGTTCGACCGGCTCCAACATGGTGAACACCCGCAACTCGCAGAACTTCGCGCAGGCCGACTTCACCTGGGCGTTCGATTCCTCGTGGTTGCAGTCGCTGCAGTTCGGCGCGAAGTACAGCGATGCGAATGCCGAGCAACAGAGCAACGAAGTACGCTGGTACTGCAAGGGCACCACCTTGCAGTTCCAGACCTGCGATCCGAACGCGGGCCAGCTGCCGTCCAACTTCCTTCTGTCGAACTACCTCAATGGCGTGAACCATGCCTACGGTGACAGCATCTTCCCGGCCATCGACTATCCGGCGTACTACAACTACCTGAACGACACCTACGACCGGACGATCTACAACAAGCCGCAGAACAAGTCGTCGATCGGCGAGAAGATCGCGGCGGCGTATGTGCAGGCCAACTTCGACACGGGCACCCTGCGCGGCAACGTCGGCGTGCGCTTCGTCACCACGAAGCAGGATCTCACCGTCGCCAACCAGGTCACCACCAACAACGCGGTGTACTACCACGACGCAAGCGGCAATATCCTGATCTGCCCTGCCTCCGGGGTGAACGCGGGCGGTGGCGCGTGCGCGCCGGGCGACTTCCAGTACCTGCCGCGCGAAGTGGCGGTGGTCGAGAACTTCAACAACTCGACGACCAACAAGCGTTACAACAAATTCCTGCCGAGCTTCAACATCGCGTGGACGATCGCGGACGACTTCGTCCTTCGTGCCGCCGGCTCCCAGGCGATGGCGCGCGCCAACTACACCGACCTGGCCCAGCTGGGCCAGCTGACCAACAATACGCAGGAGTACTACAACGACCGCAAGCAGTTCGGCGCCCCCCTACCGGGCTGGTACGGCTCCGGCGCCAACGCCGACCTGAAACCCTTCACGGCCACCCAGTTCGACCTCGCCGGCGAGTGGTACTACGCGGCGCACGGCGTCGTCGGTATCGACTTGTTCCAGAAGAAGGTGAAGAACTTCGTCGTGCCGGTCACCGTCAACAACATCGACGTGAACGTGGGTGGCACCCAGACGACCTTCAAGCAGTACAGCACCAATGCCAACGGTCGCTCCGGCACGTCGAAGGGCATCGAGATCTACGCGCAGCACACCTGGGACACGGGCTTCGGCTACATCGCCAACTACACGCTCAACCACACCAACGAAACCGCGGTGTCGCTGGGCGATACGCAGGTCGGCAAGGCCGAGCTGATCGGTAGCGCGAAGTACGCGGCGAACGTTTCGCTGTTCTATGAAAAGAACGGGCTGCTGCTGCGTGCCAGCGACAACTGGACGGGTCGCACGATGGAAGGACTGGCCGCCGGCCTGCCGATCTACGCGCAGCCGTACCACCAGATCGACCTGAATGGCGACTACGAGTTCAACAAGCACTTCATGGTCACCGCGTCGATCATCAACTTCAACAAGGCGAGGCCGCATACCTACCTGGGCGGCGACACCCGCTCGCGCCTGGTCCAGCTGCTGTACCCGGGCCGCCAGTACTACGTGGGCGTGACCTACAAGTTCGGTGGTGACAGCAACAAGTAAAAAAGCGACGGGGCCGGGCACATCGCCCGGCCCCGTTTTCTTTCCAAGCGAAGGAATGACACATGAACGCATCCACGGCACGTCTTCCCCACCGTGCCCTAGCCGTCGCGCTGTCGATGCTCGTCGCGACCACGGCGACCACCCTGCTGGCGAAAGACAACAAGCCCGCGGCGTCCTCCGCGGCGCCCGTGGACATCGCCAACCCCCTGGTGGGAACGGCCTCGCTCGACAATCAGGCGCTGCTCGGCAACGCGCCACCGCCTGGCGAGCCTACCTACACGGGCATGACGACGCCGGGCGCGAGTCTTCCGCTGAGCGCCACCGAGGCGGCGCCGGTCAATATCAACGCCGACCTGGGCTTCGCCACGGGCGTACCGGTGGCGTACGACTACCGGCGTCCCGTCATGTTCGGTTTCACCGGTGGCGGCTCGACCTATGGGGCACGCGGCGCGCCGATGGTCATGCCCGTCGTGGGCGACTGGACGGTGCCGCCCGACTACGCGACCTCCTATTACGACAAGGCGACCGAGAAGGCGTCGCCGGGTTACTACACGGTCGACCTCGCGACGTTCCACACCAAGGTGGAACTCACGGCGACGCAGTGGACCAGCCTGATGCGCTTCACCTTCCCGGAAAGCCACCGGTCCAACGTCGTGGTCAACCTGCGCCGCGCGGGTGGCGACGTGGAGGTGGTGGGTGACCGGATCATTCGTGGCGTCGCCACCGCAGGGCGCAGGGACAGGGACGCCGATGGCCCCTTCTTCATCGCCGAATTCTCGCGGCCGTTCGCGAGCTTCGTGAGCTTCCACTCCGACGTGACCCACACAGGCGAAGGGCTGGGACACGAAGACGTGCAGGCAAGCCGCCGCACGGTCTCGGGTGATTACGCCGGTGCCTACGTCACCTTCGACACGAAGGCGGGCGATCAGGTGGTGGTACGCATCGCTCATGGCCACAGTGCCCAGGAAGCCGAGCAGCGGCTTCGCGCGCAGGACAGCGATGCGGACTTCGATCGCGTGCATGCGAAGGCCCGGGCGAAGTGGGCGGAATTGTTCGACCGCGTCGAGGTGGCCGGCGGTACGCCGAAGCAGCGCGAGCTGTTCTATTCAACGCTATATCACTCCTTCGCCAGCCCGCGCATGATCGCCCGCAAGGGCGAGCACTATACGGACGCCGAGGGCCATGACCAGGTGGCCGACTACGACCATTACGGCCCCGTGCCATTCTGGGACACCGGCCGCAACCAGATCGCGCTCCTGATGTTGCTCGCGCCGAACGTCGTGCAGGACATCATGCGGTCGGAGCTGGACCGCGCGCGCGAACGCGGCTACATGAACACCTCGTTCCACGGCGACCATGCGGTGTTCCTCTACGACGGCGCGATGCAACGTGGCATCCCGTTCGATTACGCCGCCGCGTACGAGGCACTGTACAAGAACGCCACCGATCCCAAGGGGCCGCGCGGCTACCTCGCCGAGTACGTGAAGAACGGCTGGATCTCCGACATCGTTCCGCAGGGAAATCCGAGCCCGCCTTATGCGGGAGGCAAGGCAGGCGTCGCCACCACGCTGGAATATGCGTGGGACGACCACGCGCTCGCCGACATGGCCCGCCGCCTCGGCAAGAACGACGATGCCGCCATGTTCCTCCGTCGCGCGGCGAACTATCGCAACGTGTTCGATCCGTCCGTCGGTTTCTTCCGCGGACGGACGGACGACGGCAAGTGGATCTCGCCGTTCGATCCAGCCGAGCCGTACTACAACTTCATGATGAAGGAAGCCTCGGGCTGGTCCACGCTGTGGCTGGTGCCGCACGACGTGCAGGGCCTGATGAACCTGCTCGGCGGACGCGATGCATTCAACGCCAAGCTCGATACGTTCTTCGACACGCCGTACCGGCCGAAAGGAATCTGTCGCGACTGCACCGGCGTGATCGGGCAGTACGTGCAGGGCAACCAGCCGGACCAGCAGGCCGCCTATCTCTACGCATGGAGCGGGCAGCCCTGGAAGACGCAGGCACTCACGCGCCGCATCCTTTCCGACCTCTATGGCAGCGATGCCACGGGATACGGTTACCCCGGCATGGACGACCAGGGCTCGACATCGTCGTGGTACGTGCTGAGCGCGATGGGCTTCTACCCGGTCGATCCGTCCCGCCCCGAGTACATCATCGGCAGCCCGGTCTTCGACCGCGTTCGCCTGCGCATGGGCAACGGCAAGGTGTTCGAGATCGTCGCGCGCAACAACTCCGCACGAAACATGTATATCCAGTCGGCCACGCTCGACGGCAAGCCATGGAACAAACCCTGGTTCAGCCATGCGGATATCGAGAACGGCGCGACGCTGGTACTCACGATGGGGGCGGAGCCGAGCAAGACCTGGGGCGCCGACCCGCACGACGCTCCGCCATCCATGTCGACGAGTGCGTCGGCCGGCACCGCATCGGCCCCGGCGGCGGGCCGGACGGCCACGTGGAGCGGCAAGGAGGCGCCCCTGGCGACGCCGTGGACAGCCGAGGTTTCACCCGACAACGCCTTGCCCGAGTATCCACGCCCACAACTGGCGCGACCGTCGCTGGAACAGCCTCGATGGATGAGCCTCAATGGACTGTGGGAGTACACGGCGGCCGATGGGCAGACCGCGCCGCCGTTCGGAAAGTCCCTGAAGGATCGGGTGCTGGTTCCGTATCCGGTCGAGTCCGTGCTTTCGGGCGTGCAGCAGCATGCCGACTTCATGTTCTACCGACGGCTGGTCGATGTTCCCGCCACCTTCACCGCGAACGGCCAGCGCGTGCGGCTGAACTTCGGCGCCGTGGCCCAGGACGCGACGGTGTACGTCAACGGATCGGAAGTGGCTCGCCATAAAGGTGGTTACACGTCCTTCGACGCGGACATCACGCAGGCGCTTCGCGCCGACGGGCCCCAGGAAATCGTCGTCGCCGTGCATGCACCCGTGGACGCCACGAACGTGATGGTGGGCAAGCAGCGGCTGAAACCGGAGGGCATCTTCTATACCGCGGCCTCCGGCATCTGGCAGTCGGTGTGGCTGGAACCCGTGCCGGCCACCAGCCTGGCGCAACTGGATTTCACGCCCGCTTCGAGCCTGGATGCCTTCACGGTGACCTCGAAGCTGCATGGCGACGGCAGCGATGCGACGCTGCATGTCATCGCCTACGCCGATGGCAAGCCGGCAGGCGAGGCGAAGGGGCCCGCCGGAAAGCCGCTGCACCTGGCCATCGCGCATCCGCGCACGTGGAGTCCCCAGGACCCGTTCCTCTACACGTTCAAGGCCACGCTTGCCCAGGGTGGCCAGCGTGATGAAGTGACCAGCTATGCCGGCCTGCGCACCATCGCCATCGCGAAAGTGGGCGGGCGCAACCGCATCGTGCTGAACGGCAAGCCGACCTTCCTGCTCGCCACGCTGGACCAGGGTTACTGGCCCGACGGCATCTACACCGCCCCCACCGACGAAGCGCTCAAATTCGACATACGGAAGACCCGCGACCTCGGCTTCAACACCATCCGCAAGCACATCAAGGTGGAACCGGCGCGCTGGTACTACTGGGCCGACAAGCTCGGCCTGATGGTGTGGCAAGACATGCCGTCGCTACCGAACGGCCATAACGACACACTCAGCGAGGCGGACAAGGCCGGCTTCCGTATGGAGGTCTCGGCCATCGTCGAGCAACTCGCGGGCACGACCTCGATCATCGGCTGGATTCCGTTCAACGAAGGCTGGGGCCAGTGGAGCGTCCCCGCGGCCGCCGAACTGGCGAAGCAGATCAAGCAACTGGACCCTTCACGCCTGGTGAATGCGCGCAGCGGCCTCAACTGTTGCGACACCAAGGGCGATCCGCAGGCCGGTGACGTCTACGACGTGCACGACTACCAGGGCCCCGGCCTGCCCCATCCCGACGCCACCCGCGCCTCCATGGATGGCGAACACGGCGGCCTCACCTTGGGCGTCCCGGGACACATGTGGCCCAATACGGCCATCAACCCCTATGGCGAGGTCAAGGACAACGCCGCGCTGAACGATGGCTACGTCGCCAACACCGCGGTGCTGCGCGACAAAGGCCCCGCCATCGGGGTATCCGGCAGCGTCTACACCCAGATCACCGACGTCGAGGGCGAACACAATGGCCTGTTCACCTACGACCGCAAGGTCGAAAAGGTCGACGAGGCCAAGGTCCGCGCCATCAACGAGGCAACCATCCGCGCCGGTGCAAAGCCCTGACCGGCTGGGGATGTACCTCTGACTGGTGGGAGCCGACCTTGTCGGCGATCCCGCGGCAGCGGGCCGGCTTGAGGCAAGCACCCATCGCCGACGAAGTCGGCTCCCACAAGAATCTCCCGCCAGAGGTTCCCACCAGAACTCCTACCAGAACTCCCCGCCAGCTCCTTCTCCCGCATTCACAAAAAAGAGGCCGCCGATTGGGAGATCGGCGGCCTATCCGGGGAGATCGTTGCGCCCTGGGAGGAGAGCCGGGAAGGCTCGGGCGCTTATTGTTGGTATGCGAAAAGCGGGGTGTCGATCAGAAGTCGTAGTTGATGCCGAAGCGCACGTAGCGCGGCGTGCTCCAGTACGTGACCCTGTCGTAGTTGGTGTTCACGGACGTCGAGCTGCCATGGAGAACGTAGGTGGCCGTGGCGACCGACTCGTTGAGTGCGTTATAGACCATCACATTGAAGCCGAGTTTCTGATCGGCCCACTTCGGACGGTATTCCGCCGAAAGCGAGACGATGTGCTGCCAGGGCTGGCGTCCGGCGTCGCCCGGGGCGGAAGGCAGGCCGTCACAGTAGTGGTAGTAGCTGCCGTAGCCGACCGGGTTGCTCTGGTCCGCGCCGTAGTAACCCAGGCACGTCTTCGGGGTGCCCGACAGGAGGGCGATGTTCGCCGAGAGCATCCACTCCGGCGCCGCCTGCCACGATCCGTAGATCTTGAGCTGGTGCTTGCGATCGTTCGAGAGCAAGCCGTTGGAGTTCTCCATGAGCTTGCCGAAATCCCAGTCGACGGTCGCCGAGACGTCGGTCTGGCCGATGTCCGAACGCACCTGCCCCTCCGAATTGCCATAGCTCTTCGAGTAGACGTAGTCGACCTTCGCCTGCCAGGTGCCATCGAACGGGTGCTCTAGGAAGGTCTCCAGGCCGTAGTAGTTACGCTTGGCCGAAGGCATGCCGAATTCGTCGGCCGACACGGTCACGTTGTAGTAACCACCCGCGCTGTTGGGAATGCGATACGTGTTGCTACGGCCGGGATTGGAGAGGTAGCACCCGTTCAACGCCGTCGCGTCGACGTCGTAGCCAAGGGACTGCGCCTTCGCCGCGATCGTGTCGGTGTCGCAGATATCGTCGAGGATGTTGCGCAGCTTGCGTACCTGGGCCTTCATGCCCCAGACGTAATCCTTGTTGATCTGCTGGGTGAAGCCGAGCAGGTATTCGTCCTGGTACTCGGACTGGATGCCGCTGGCGGCCACCGTCTTCGCATCCGGCGCCTGCCCGTACTCGTTGTTGGCCGATACCGCGCCGCCGGTCGAGGAGGCGAGCTGGGTGAGGCCGGTCGGGTTGCCGTTTCCGTCGATGCCGGTATAGGTGTAGTACTCGTTGGTGTAGAGCGAGCCTGCGGCGGCACGCAGCGCCACCGAGGCCGGCATGGCGAGGTAGTAGCGGCCCGCGTTGCCGTAGACCTTCAGGGTGGAGTCGCCGTTCACGTCCCAGCTGAAACCGAGGCGGGGCGCCCACTGCGGCTTGGTCATGCGCAGGAAGGCGTCACCGTCCGGGTTGTAGTTGGTGAACTGGTCGTTGCGCAGGCCGATCTTCACCAGCCAGCGATCGTCGACCTGCCAGCTGTCCTCGATGTACTGTGCGCGCTGCTTCACGCGCACGGACGCCGACGTGCTGTAGAGGTACTTGGACACGTAGTAACCGTTCTCGCCGCCGGCACCCGTGTTCGGCGCGGCGACGAACGGGCTGTCGCTGATGGGCGTGCCGGCATCGCCGAAGCCATAGATCCAGGCCGTGCCGGTCTCGCCGTCGTTCATGTCGTGCGAGTTCTGGTTGTCGATGCCGGCGGTGATCGTGTGGTCGCCCAGCTTCCACGACAAGTCAAGGCGCAGGTTGTTGCTCATCGCGCGATGCGTCGGGTCGGCGGCCGTGAGCACCGTCTGCGAATTGACGATCGAGTTTCCGCCCGTGATGTCGGGATTCTGGAACTCGGAGCCACTGATGTATGTGAGGGTGGGGTCGTATCCCGGCGTTTCGCTGTAGTACGTCATCTTCTGCTTGCCGTAGAGGGCGGTAAGCGTGATGTCGTCGGTGATGTAACTGGTGAACTTGGCGACGTAGACCGACGCGCTGTTCTTGGTCGACGTGTCGAAGCTGTTGAGGTCGCCGGTGGTGTTCGTGGCGTAATCGTAGTTGTACAGGTTGCCCTTGTACGAGGTCTTCGTCGACGCGCCGGTCAGTTCGAGGATATTGTTGTCGTTGATGTTCCAGTCGATCTTGGAGTACCACTTCGGATTGTGGTACTCGTACTTGGTGTCGTATGACGACGTCACCGACCCGACGCTGTCACCGGACTGCTTCTGCCCTTCCACCGCGGCGAAGAAGAACAGCTTGTCCTTGATCAGCGGGCCACCCACGTAGGCGCTCTGGGTCGCCTGCCACGACTTGTTGTCGGAATAGCGGCGATAGAGGGTGCCAGCCTTGGAGCCGGAGACGTAGTAGGAGCCGGGACTCACGCCGCTGGCGAAAGCCGGGGTCCACTGCACCTGCGCACCGAAGTGCCATTCGTTGGTGCCGCGCTTGCCGCTCTGGCTGATCACGCCGCCGTCGGAACGGCCATACGCCGCGCCATAGCCTCCGCTGAGGATTTCCTGCTGGTCGATCGCCCCGTACGGCAGGCTGATGCCGCCGAAACCGCTGAGCGGGTCCGTCGTATTGAACCCGTTGAGGTAATACGCGTTCTCGGTGACCGACGAACCACTGAAGGAGACCAGCGAGCCGCCGGTGGTGGTGCCCGTGAAGCCACCGTAGCCGGGTACGACGCCGGGCGCGAGCAGTGCGATCGCCTCGGCGCTGCGCGCCAGCGGGAGCTTGGCCAGCTGCTGCGAGGTGATGACCGTGCGCGCGTCGACGCTGCTCACGTCGATAGCCGGCAAGGCATTCGCCGAGACCGTCACCGAGCCCAGACTGGTGGCGTCCGCGCCGGATGCCGTCGCGAACGATACCTCGGTGCCGGAACCGACACGCAGGGTGATGTCGTCGCGGGTATCCACCACCTTGCCGCCCTGCACGAGCGACACGGTATAGGTGCCCAGCGGCAGCGAGCCGACCGTGTAGCGGCCGTCTGCGCCGACGGCGACTTCGCGCGTCACGCCGGACGTGCTCTTCACCTGGACCGATTCGCCCTCGGCGACCGGTGCCTGGCCGAAGACGCTACCGGTCGTGGACTGCGCGTACGCGCCGGCGCCAGTCATCGCCAGGCCCAGCGCGAGGCTGATCCGGCTCAGGCGCATCAATTGCAGTTTATTCATCAGCACAGCGAGAAGCTCCCCGAAAGATTGGATGTGCGGCGTCCCCGGACCGGCGCCTTGGCGAGGCGCCGTCTCCACCCGGTCCATGGACGCGTCAATAACGTGGTGAAAGGTGGCACTGAGGCCACGACCTCAATTTAGTGTTAAGAAGACGTCCGCACATGGCGGAAACTGCCCCTTAACTTGATCATTCGTTGGACGTATGGACGTCCATGCGGGAAACGATAGCCCGCGCTCCGGATATCGCCGTTTGTCGATAGGCGCGGGGCGACATGCCGAAACGTTCGCGAAAGCAGCGGCTGAAATGGGTCATGTCGCCGAAACCCCAGGCATGGGCGACCTGGGCGATGCTGCGATGGCGCAGGCTGGGATCCGCAAGTTCCCGCTGGCAGCGCGCGAGGCGTTCCATGCGCACCCAGCGCATCAGGGTGATGTCGTCTTCGGAAAATAATTCGAACAGGTGGCTCGGGGAGAGGCCCACGCCCTTGGCGATCATTTCCACGCACAGCGCGGGATCGGACAGGTGCTCGCGGGCGAACAGGCGCACTTGCCGCTTGTGGTACTGGCGCAGCCGCGAGGGCGCGGCGGCAGCCACGTCCATGGATTCGAGGGCAGCGGCGAGCATGTGCGGTATGGCGTCGGCGAGTCGGTCGGCCACCGCTTCGGTAAGCCCGGAGGGATGCGCGAACATCTCCTGGTACAACACGCGCAGGTATCCCACCGAGCCGAGGTGCCCATGCAGGCCGACGGCCGACACTTCGTCCAGGCGCGGCACCGCCTCGCGCAGGACGGCCAGGGGAAGGTGCACGGTCTGTACGGTGGAACGGTCGATCTCCAGGCGGAAAGGCCGTGAAAGGTCGATCAGGCAGAAATCGCCCGGCTCGATCTCGCTTCGCCGGTCATGCTGTTCGACGCTGGCACGGCCGTTGAGCTGGAGGGTGAGCAGCACCGCCTGGCGATGTTCGCGTGGCAGCGCCTCGTCGGTCAGTACGTGCGGCGCGTGCCGGAACGTGCCCAGGCGCAGCCGCTCGCCGGCATAACCGTCGACCAGGGTGCTCGTGGCGATGGCGTGCCGGGCCGTCCCTTCCGCGAATCCCTGCCAGAATCGCCGTGCATTGGCACGGTTCACCCCGGCATCGAGATCCCCCGGGGGCTGGGACACGCACTGATTGAAAAACAAGACACGGCTCCGGCATACGCGATACGGCCCGTTCAAGCTACCGGGCCGGCGTCACCGCCGGTTGTCCTCGTGTGTCAGCTTCGTGTCGGCTTTTTTGCCGGGCTGGCACACGGCGCTTAGACTGATCTGGTATCTAGCCACGGATGCCCATGGACCTGAAGTCGTTCATCCTCGTCGTCGACGACGATCCCGAACTGCGCGACCTGATCACGAGCTTCCTCGGTGGTCATGGATATCGCGTGCAGGCGGCCGAGAACGCCGCCCAGATGAGCGCGGCGATCGAGCGCGAGCGGCCCGACCTCGTCGTGCTGGACGTGATGATGCCCGGCGAGGACGGATTGAGCGCGGCACGCCGTTTGGCGGCGAGCAACGGGCCACCGGTGATCATCCTGAGCGCCCTGGGCAGCGACACCGACCGGATCATCGGCCTGGAGGTGGGTGCGGACGATTACCTGGCCAAGCCCTGCAATCCTCGTGAACTGCTCGCCCGGGTGCGCGCCGTGCTCCGCCGTTCCGGCAGCGTGGAGCCGGTCAGGACCGAGGATGCCCGGCCCTACGGCTTCGCCGGCTGGCGGCTGGACGTGACGCGGCGCGACCTGCGCGACCCCACGGGCATCTTCATCAATCTTTCCGACGGCGAATTCTCGCTGTTGCGCGCCTTCGTCGAACACCCGCAGCGCATCCTGAGCCGCGACCAGTTGCTCGACCTGGTCCACGGCGGCCGCGCGGAAGTCTACGACCGCGCCATCGACACGCAGATCAGCCGCCTCCGCCGCAAGCTCAACGACCGCGCGCAGGAAGAGATGATCCGCACCATCCGCAACGAGGGCTATATGCTGCTGCCGAGGGTCTCGCGCCTGTGATCGCGCTTTCGCGCCTGTCGATCTTCGCCCGCAGTTTCCTGATGACGGTCTGCGCCCTGTTGCTCTCCATCGCGATCGGGCTCGCCGTGCTGGTCGTGCGCCCACCGACGCCCCCGCCGATGGCCAGCCTGTTCGACGTGGTCGCCACGTTGCAGCCGGACATGCCGCCCTTCGCCATGCGCCCATTCGACGGCGAGGGCCCGCCACGCGGTGAAACGGCACCGCCGGGTGACATCGACCTGGACGTCGTCACGCAGGCCGAGCCGCCCTCCCCTCCGGCGACATTCGACGCCAACCTCTCGGCCCGCCTGACGGCGCGCTTCTCGGACCTGCTGCTCCAGCCGACCGACAAGCTGCGCGTGTACGCCATCGCCAGCGCGATCGAACGCAGGCGGGGACCCATGCACGCCGTGCTTGGCGCGGGGTCCGTGGTCGGACTGCGCCAGGACGATGGCCAATGGCGCGTGGTTTCCCTGCCCCGCGAAACCTTCCCGGACATGTTGCAGCAGGAGCTGCTGTGGCTGTTCGGCCTGGGTGCCCTGGCGCTGCTGCCGGTGGCCTGGCTGTTCGCCCGCGCCCTCGCCGCGCCGATCGACCGCTTCGCGGAAGCCGCGCAACGGCTCGGCGCCGACACCCATGCGCCACCGGTACCGCGCGAAGGGCCCCCGGAGATGCGCAAGGCGGTGGACGCGTTCAACGCGATGCAGGCCCGGGTGAACCGTCTCCTGCAGGAGCGCACGCACATGATCGCCGCGATCGCCCACGACCTGCGTACGCCGCTCACCCGCCTGTCGTTCCGACTGGACGGCCTGCCGAGTCCGCTGGGCGAAAAAGTCGACGCCGATATCCAGGAGATGAAGGCGATGATTTCCGCCGCGCTGGACTTCATCCGCGACCGTTCGCTGGGCGTGCAACGGCAACCCCTGGATTTCCGCCTGCTGGTGGAAAGCGTGGCGGACGACCTGGTGGATGTCGGCCACGAGGTGAGCGTGCAGTCCGGCTCCGCGATCACCCTGCAAGGCGACCCGGTCGCCTTGCGGCGGGCGGTCGTGAACCTCGTGGAGAACGGCCTCAAGTATGGCCACCGCGTCCGCCTGCGCCTGCGCACCAGCGGCGACGACTGCGTCCTGGAAGTGGACGACGACGGCCCCGGGATTCCCGAGGCGATGCAGCAACATGTGTTCACGCCGTTCTTCCGCCTGGAGGCATCGCGCAATCGCGACACCGGCGGCATCGGGCTGGGGCTGGCCACCGTACGGGCGATCGTGCTCGACCACGGCGGCACCGTGGCACTGCGCAATCGCAAGGATGGAGGGCTGCGCGCGGTGGTGATGCTGCCGGTCGCGACCGCCACCACCTGACATGCATGACTTCCTACCTAGGCCGGCAGACCCCATGACGGGGCCATAATCGACCTTTCCGTCCCCGGGGGTCACCCATGCGTCATACGTTCCGCCTCCACGCGCTCGCCGCGTGTCTCGCGCTCGCCTTCTCCGCCCATGCCGCCGACAAGGCCACCACGATTCCCGCCCAGGCCGTCGCCGCCGCCACCGCCTTGCGCGACCGCGCCATGAACGACAACACCGGCTACGAGTTCGTCTCCGGCCTGACCACGGAAGTGGGCGCGCGCGTGGCCGGCAGCGCCGCCGATGCCCGTGCCGTGGCCTGGACGGTAGCCAGGTTCAAGGCGATGGGTTTCGACAAGGTCTATACGGAGAAAGTCAGCTACCCGCTGTGGCAGCGCCGTAGCGAGCATGCCGAAATAGTCGCTCCGTTCCCGCAGCCGCTGCTGCTTACCGCGCTGGGCTATTCGGCCGGTACGCCGCAGGGCGGCCTGACCGCCGAAGTCGTCGGCTTCGACGACCTGGACGCCTTCAAGAAGGCCGATCCCGCGACGGTCAAGGGCAAGATCGTCTACGTTTCGACGCACATGCAGCAGCAGAAGGACGGCCACGACTACCGCATGGGCTCGGCCACGCGCACCGGTGGCCCGGTGCTGGCCGCGAAGATGGGCGCCGCCGCCTTCCTGTTGCGGTCGGCCGGTACCGATCCGCATAGCCGCACGCCGCACACGGGCGTCACCGGTTTCCAGGACCCGAAGGACGCGATCCCGGCCGCCGCCTTGTCGCTGCCCGACGCGGACCAGCTCGAACGCGTGCTCAAGGAAGGCAAGCCGGTGACCCTGAAGCTCGACCTCGATGTCGGTTTCGCGGGTACCTATGAAGGCGCCAATGTCATCGCCGAGGTGACCGGCCGCAAGCATCCGGATCAGGTCGTCGCGATCGGTGGCCATCTCGATTCCTGGGATCTGGGTACCGGAGCGATCGACGACGGCGCGGGCGTGGCGATCGCCGCCGCCGCGGCGAAACTGATCAAGGACATGCCGCAGCGTCCGGACCGCACGATCCGCGTGATCGCCTTCGCCAACGAGGAAATGGGCCTCTGGGGCGGTCGCGCCTATGCCGAGGCGCATGCGAAGGAAGTCTCGAAATTCCAGCTGGGCACCGAGTCCGATTTCGGCGCAGGCCGCATCTGGCGCATGACCGCCAGCGTCAAGCCGGAAGCGCGCGGCGCCATCGAGCAGATCGCCAAGGTGATCGAGCCGATCGGCGTGGCCTACGACGCGAGCAAGCCGGGCGGCGGTGGTTCCGATCTTTCGCAGATGCACGCCAAGGGCATGGCCGCGCTGTCGCTCACGCAGGACGGTACGGACTACTTCGACTACCACCACAACGCCAACGACACCCTCGACAAGATCGACCCGAAGGCGTTGGCACAAAACGTGGCGGTGTATGCGACGTTCGCATACATGGCGGCGCAGGCGAACGGCGATTTCGGTTCGGCCCCCGGCGCCTTCGCGAAGGACGGCGCACACGACTGATCCGGGACCTGTGGGAGCCGCTTCCCGGTGGGGGCCCCGTGAGCGGGGGGGGGGGGGTGGCGGGCCCCGGGCCCCGGCCCCCGGGGGGCCCCGGGAGCGGGGCCCCCCCGGGAAACGCGCCCCCC
>NZ_JBPGXU010000041.1:0-32014 GCF_056755675.1 Luteibacter sp. KNZ12-1A
AGATGTGTATAAGAGACAGGATCTTCACCGCCTCTTTTTTCAGACACGCGTCCCCCGCGTGTTCCGCGTGAACCGGTGCCTTGGGCGCCGAGCCATTCCGCGCCCCTTTCCCTCATCAAGACAAGGTGCATCCATGAGCGTCGCCGATCTGCGCAGCAAGCTTCCCGAATACGCCAAGGACCTCAAGCTCAACCTCGACTCCGTGTTGAGCGAAGCGGGCGCCCCCGGCCTCAACCTGGCCCAGATCTCGATGGTCGCCCTGGGCTCGGCGTACGCCGCCCGTTACAAGCCGCTGACCGAGGCGATCGCCGCGTTCGCCGCCGAACATGCGTCGGCCGAACAGCTGGCCGCCGCCAAGGGCTCGGCCGCGATCATGGGCATGAACAACATCTACTACCGCTTCCAGCACCTGGTCAGCCACCCGGAATACGCCACGATCCCGGCGAAGCTCCGCATGAACGTGATCGGTGCCTACAAGGGCGACGCGAAGAACGACTTCGAACTCGTCTCGCTGGCCGTCTCCGCCGTCAATGGCTGCGGCATGTGCATCGACTCGCATGACAAGGTGCTGCGCGATGGCGGCATCAGCGTGCAGGCGATCCAGAGCGCCGTGCGCATCGCCTCGGTGATCCACGGCGTGGCCGCGGTGCTCGAGCAGGCCGAAGCCGCGGGCTGATTCTCGCCGTTCCACGAATCGTCCCAGCCAGGGATCGGGTTCACCCCCGGTCGGATCGGCCTGGTGGGAGCCGACCCTGTCGGCGAAAGGCCGCGTCTTAACGCGGCCTTTCTTCATTCTGGAGGACTCTCCCCGCACATCCACACGCGGGGAGGGGTTCCAATGAGCTACGTCGATGGTTTCGTGCTGCCGGTTCCGGTGGACCGGTTGGCCGAGTACAAGAAGATGGCCCGCAAGGCGGGCAAGATATGGATGGAGCATGGCGCGCTGGCCTATAGCGAGTGCGTCGCGGATGACGTGAAGCCGGGGAAATCCACGTCCTTCCCGCAATCGGTCAAGCTGAAGCCCGGGGAGACCGTGGTGTTCTCGTGGGTCGTCTACAACAACCGCCGGGATCGCGACCGCATCATGAAGAAAGTCATGGAAGATCCGAGGCTTGCGGAGTTCATGGACCCCAAGACCCTGCCCTTCGACGGCAAGCGGATGTTCTGGGGCGGGTTCAAGCCCATCGTCGAGTTCTGACGCGGCGCAGCGAAACAGGGGGTGCCTTCTGGCACTGTGTCAGAGGTCACCCTCTTCGCACGATGGATGGATCACCCACAGGGGAGTCCCACCCGCCATGCGTCGTTTCGTCCGCCCTCTCGTTCTCACCGCGCTCGCCGCCTGCTGTGGTGCCGCGTTCGCCGCCACCACGGACGCGCCGCCCCTCGGCCATCTGCCTACCTGGGCCCAGCCGGAATCCTACAAGCTCTCGTTCAAGGTCGACCCGAAGCAGGAGACCTACGCGGGTTCCTCGACGATCAAGATCAAGCTGAGCCAGCCGTCCGATTTCCTCTGGCTGCACGGCAAGGAGCTGAAGGTCTCGAAGGTCACCGTGACCGATGCCGCGGGCAAGAAGCACGCCGGCAAATACACCGTGGCCGCCGAGAAGGAAGGTGTCGTCCGCGTCGACCTCGGGGCCAAGCTGGAGGGTGAGATCACCCTCGCGATCGAATTCACCGCACCGCTGAACAAGCAGTTGCAGGGCCTGTACAAGGTCTCGCACGAGGGCGTTCCCTATGCGATGACGCAGATGGAGCCGGTGTCGGCGCGCTACGCGTTCCCGGGCTTCGACGAGCCGTCGTTCAAGGTGCCGTTCGACATCAGCCTGACCATCCCCGCCGACGACCAGGGCGTGGCCAATACCGCGCAGGTCAAGGAGGAGAAGGCGGGCGCAGGCTGGAAGACGCTGACCTTCTCGACCACCAAGCCGCTGCCGACCTACCTCGTCGCGTTCGCGGTAGGTCCGTGGGACGTGGTGAAGGGGCCGGATATCACGCCGACGGAATTCCGTTCCACCCCGACGCCGTTGCGCGGTATCGCCGCCAAGGGCGAAGGCCACCGCTTGCAGCACGTGCTGGGTGAAACCAACTCGATCATCCACACGCTCGAGGACTACTACGGTTTCGGCTATCCGTACGACAAGCTCGACCTGCTCGCGGCACCCGACTTCAGCGCGGGTGCGATGGAGAACGCCGGCCTGGTCACCTTCCGTGACTGGCTGCTGCTCATCGATCCCGACTCGGCCGCGCAGTACGTGCGTGGCTCGTTCAACGTCAACGCGCACGAGCTGGCCCACCAGTGGACCGGCGACACCGTGACCATGGCCTGGTGGGACGACCTCTGGCTCAACGAGGCCTTCGCCACCTGGATGCAGCAGAAGGTCACCACCAAGGTGCACCCGGAATACCGCGCCGATCTCGATCGCGTGCGCGGCGCGCAGGGCGCGATGAACAACGACAGCCTGGTCAGCGCGCGCAAGATCCGCCAGCCGATCACGGGCAACGGCGACATCGAGACCGCGTTCGACGGCATCACGTACCAGAAGGGCGCGGCGGTCCTCGGCATGTTCGAGGGGTATGTGACCGATCCGGTGTTCCAGAAGGGCATGCGTGCCTATATCCAGAAGCACAAGTTCGCCAACGCGACGGCCGACGACCTGATCGATTCGATCGCCGAGGCCGCCGGTCAGGGCGATGCCTTCAAGAAGGCCTTCCGCAGCTTCCTCGACCAGTCCGGCGTGCCCTACGTCAGCACCGAAGTGAAGACCGAGGGCGGCAAGACCGTGCTGCACCTGTCGCAGAGCCGCTACCTGCCGCTGGGCAGCACCGGCGACGCCAGCCGTGTCTGGGGCGTGCCGATGTGCGTGCGTTACGGCACCACCGGCGGCGCGAACAAGGTGAAGTGCGAACTGCTCGACAAGGCCACCGGCACCATGGTGCTGGACGATGCGGCGAAGAACACGTGGGTGCTGCCGAACGCCGACGGCCGTGGGTACTACCGCTTCGCGCAGAGCAAGGCCGATCTGGCCGCGCTGTCGAAGGTGGTGGGTACGCTCAGCGACGCGGAGCAGCTGGCTTATGCCGACGCCGTGCGCGCGGGCTTCCAGCACGGTGACCTGGATGCGGGCGACGTGCTGGCCGCGTTCAAGCCGCTGACGTCGTCGAAGACCCGCGAGGTGTTCACGGCGCCGCTCATGACCTTCAACTGGATACTCAACAACGAAGCCACCACGGATGCGCAGCGCACGGGCCTGCGCAAGTGGGCGACCGACGCGTACCTGCCGAAGCTCAAGGAACTGGGCTACAAGAAGAAGGCGGGCGAGCCGGATAACGACACCATCACCCGCACGGCACTCGCCGGCTTCCTGGCCGACGACGATATCGCCCAGCCGGAAGTTCGCGCTGAAATGCTGAAGCAGGGCGACGCCGCGCTGAAGGTGAAGGATGGCCGCCTCGACCTGGAAGCGGCCGATTCGGACCTGCTCGCCGATGCCCTGGGCGTGGCGGTGCAGGAGCGCGGCGCGCCCGCGGTCGACGCGCTCATCGCCGAGATCCCGAAGACCTCCGACCCGGCGAAGCGGAATGCGATGTTGTCGGCGCTGGCATCCACCAAGGATCCGGCACTGGCCAACAAGGTCCGTGACTTCGCGCTCGGCAAGGACGTGAAGGTGGGCGAGATGGCCATGGTGCTTCGTGGCGGCCGTGACTCCGAAGCGACGCGTGCCGACCTGTGGAAGTGGTTCGTGGCCAACTACGACAAGATCGTGGCGCGCACGGGCAGCTTCGCGGGTGGCCAGCTACCGGGTCTCGCCGGTGGCGGCGGTTGCTCGAAGGCCGAAGCCGATCGCCTGAGCGAGTTCTTCAAGCCGCGCCTGGGCCAGGTCAGCGGTGCCGAGCGCGGGCTGGCGCAGACCAGCGAGCAGATCCTGCTCTGCTCGGCGCAGAAGGCCAAGCAGGATCCGAAGGCGATCCTGCGCTGATCCAGCGCATGTTTGAGTGACGACGAGCCGGGCGAGCGATCGCCCGGCTTTTTTTGGTTGGCACTGATCGTTTCGGGGCGGTGCCAGTGATGGCTACTTGACGGCGAAGGTTTGAACTAGTGATCCTGCGTCAAGGGGCACTGAAGGGGGATGAGTATGAGGCGGAACGGTTCACCAAGAACGGTGGCATGGCTGCATATGATTGGCAGCTTGCTTTTGTTGTTCTTCTCGAACTCCGTATTAGCCGCGAAGTCCGTTACGTACTTTTATACGGACTCAAGTGGCAATGTACTCGCTACAACGGACGCCTCAGGGAATGTGATTGCTGCGAGCGACTATCATTCATTTGGGGCCATGGCGCTTGGGTAAGAATTGGGGGGCGCATCATTCGCAGGCCATTACCGTGACATTGAGGCCGGCCTTGTCTATATGCAGGCTCGCTATTACGACAGCGAAACCTCACGCTTTACGAGTCTGGATCCCGTAAAGCCCCGTCCTGGGGACATCTTCAATTTCAACCGACAGTCATATGCCAACAATAATCCATATAGGTATGTGGACCCGGACGGTAGGCAAGTTTTCGGTAGCGCCGAAGTCGCGAATGGAAAATACATGTCGCCGGAAGAATCTAGCTACTTTCTAGAGTCGACGCTGTGTGGATGTGATCCGGATTGGAGGCCGCCGCCTGGAAGTGGGGCTGTTCAAACCGTCGTCACACCGTTCGAGTTCGGGCTTGCCAAGGCCGCCATCCGGTCGGCCGACTTAGCTCTCAATGCCACCAGGGCGATAATTCCTACGGAAGAGGCACAGCTAACGCGGATACTGGTCGAGCGAGGGGCGACGCGTAACAGTCCAGGACAGATCCGTACTTCAGCTTCGCCTCTGACCGCACAAAAAAATCTAGCAGCGAACGGATTCGTTCGCACTACGAGCAAAGATGGAAGCGTGGTAATGCTGAGCAAGGACGGGACGAAATACACATTCTACGATAAGGCTTCATCCACCGGTGGAGCTTCTGCATCGGTGCAGGTTGATGGGCAGGTGGTGGTAAAGATTCGCTTCAATGAGAAGCTAGATTAATGAATATGTCGGACCTCAAGAGACGTCTTGCGCAATGTATCCGCTGGGGACGCAGCTTTCCGGAGGATGTCTTTTCACGCGAAGGTTGGTCGCACCATTATTTTTTTGAAACGTCCATCCTCGGACGAAATGATATCGCGCAAGAACTGGATAGACTTCTGGTGTCTCCGGCGTCACGCGAAATTGTTGTATCGGTAGGCCACGAAAGGGATGGTAGCTTTGATGAGCTCTATGCCGAAGTGACGACGTGGATTTCTCGCGGTGAGCATCCCTTTAGCGGTGCGGGCGCGAAGGGCTATCGTGCAAACATGCCAACCGGGACTTGGGATGGCCTGATAGTCGCTTCGTCCATGGATGGTCATTGGATTCTGTTCGAGGATCCTGCGGAGCCCATCGGCATGTTAGCTACGACAGATTCGCTAGCCACGTTGGTTCCTGACCCGGATCTGGTCTTCGACGTGAGGCGGTTCCTGGAATTGATAGATGCACCATCGTTTGGGTTGACAGAGACAGCAAAGCGGACCTTTCGGGCAACCTACGCGGACGAGACGTGATAGCGCACCGCCCGAGCGTCGGGTTGAGCTAACCTAGCTGACATGAGCCCTAGGTCTACCTCGTCAGATCTTCGACCGCGCGTCACCGCGCGCGATGTCGCGGAAGCCGCGGGTGTGTCGATCTCGGCGGTGTCGCGAACATTCACCGAGGGGGCGAGTGTCTCCGCGAAGACACGCGAACGCGTGCTCGAGGCCGCCGCCGCTCTTGGCTATCGCCCCAACCATCTTGCCCGCAGCCTCATGACCGGCCGCACCGAGCTCATCGGGCTGGTGTCCAATCATTTCGGGAACCCGGCGTTCATGGAGGTCTTCGACCTCTTCACGCGCGAACTGCAGGCCCGCGGCTTGCGCCCGCTTCTGGCCAACCTCGGCGAGGACGAAGACGGCACTTCCGCCCTCGACATGTTGCGCCAATACAACGTCGACGCCGTGATCATCGCCACCTCGGCGCCGCCAGCGGGATTCGCCGCGTCGTGCCGTGGGGCGGGCCTGCCCGCGATGCATGTGTTCGGCCGGGCGGGGCGCTCGTCGCCGGTGCCCGTGGCGACGGTGGACAACGTGGCCGGCGGACGGCAGGTCGCGGAGGCCATGCGCCGGCGCGGGCTGCGCCGGCTGGCTTTCCTGGGTGGCTCGGCGCACGACGCTTCCACCATCGACCGGAACAAGGGATTTGCGGAGGCGGCCGGGAAATTGCTACGCGAGACCATCCATGCCGGCAATTACACGCATGAACACGGCCGCTTGGCCATGCACACGTTGCTCGATCGCGATGACACGCTGGACGGCGTGTTTTGTGGCGACGACGTCCTGGCCCTGGGCGCGATGGATGCCTGCCGCGAGCGTGGCGTGGCGATCCCGGAGGACGTCAGCATCGTCGGTTTCGACGACATGCCGCTGGCGGCCTGGGCCTCCTATTCGCTGACGACGGTACGCCAGCCCATTCGCGAGATGGTGCTGTACGCCATTGAACGTATCGTGGCCTGGATGGACGACCCGGCCGCCGTACCGCGCAACAAGTTGTTTCCCTGCGAACTGGTGAAACGGGGAAGCCTCCGGTGAGCGACCGGCGTCACGGCGACACCCAGCGCCTTTCGCGATTCGACAGCAACGCCGCGGCGATCACCTTGTCCACCTCGTACCCGTCGCGGAATGTCGGCCACACCGATTCGCCGGTGGTCACCGCATGCAGAAAATCCCGCGCTTCGATCACGATCTGCTCGTTGTAGCCGGTGCCGTGGCCGACACCCTGGTTGAAGGCGAGATAATCCGGATGCGCCGGCCCCATCAACAGTTTCTGGAATCCTCTTCGCGCCGGTTCGCGCGAGGCGTCGTATAGCCACAGGGCGTTCTGGTCTTCCTGGTCGAAGGCGATGGCGCCGCGCGTGCCGGTGATCCGGTAGGTGTAACCCATCTTCCTGCCCGCGGCCATGCGGCTGAAGCTGATGCTTCCTGTGGCGCCGTTGGCGAACCGGAGCAGCATCTGGCCTTGGTCGTCGTTCTCCACGGCTTCGGGTCCGTGCGGTCCATCGCGACGTGGCTGCACGATGGTCATATCGGCCACCAGGCTTTCGATCGGGCCCACGAGGCGCAGGCACGCGTTGACGATGTGGGTGGCGACGTCGCCCAGCGCGCCGGCTTCGGATCCGGTCGCGATTCGGGTGCGCCAGGAAGCGGGAAGGGCAGGGTCGTGCAAATAGTCCTCGACATGCTCGGCCGTGACCTGGATCACCTCGCCGATCTCACCCGACGCGATGATCTGTCGCGCCAATTGGCTGGCGGGCGTGCGGATGTAATTGAAGCCCACCATGTTGGGCATGCGGGCACGTTCCACGGCCTCGGTCATGGCCAGCGATTCCCCGGCGTTCATGCCCAGCGGCTTTTCGCAGAACACCGGTTTCCGTGCCGCGACGCAGGCCATCACCATCGGATGGTGGGTACGTGGCGGTGTCGCGATGACCACGATATCCACTTGGGGATCGTCGACCAGGTCGCGCCAGTCCCCCGTGGAACGGGCCCATCCCCAGCGCCTGGCGACGTCGGCGGCGCCTTCCTCGGTCGAGGTGGCGATCATCTCGCATACAGGGCGGCGGCCCGGCTCGAACAGGGCGCCCACGCTCTGGTAAGCCACGGTGTGCGCTTTCCCCATATAGCCGGCGCCGATCAGGCCGACGCGTAGCTGGCTCTTCATGGGCAGGGATCCTGGCCGAGGTCCATCGACTCTACGTATGTTGCGGCGCAATTTGCAAGCGCTTGCAAAACGGCCTAGCGTAAAGGCATACCTCGTCACCGTCCCCTTGCCACGCCGCCTGAAACGGCAGGAGTCATGCATGACCGCCTCCGCGCAAATCCTCCCCCGTCCCTCGGCCCCCCTTCGGGTCTTCACTCCCGACAGCCTGGACACCGGCGCCATCGTCGACGAACTCCTCGACGGCCACGGCGCTGTCGTCCTGCGCGGCCTGTTCACGCCTGCGGAAATCGCCGAGGCGCGGGCGATCGTCATGCGCGAGTCGGATGCCGACGAAAACGGCGGCAAGGTGACCCATTTCCAGGGCGACGCCGAGCGGGCGGGGCGCATCAACCTGCAACGCCGCGTCTGGAACCTGCTGGCGAAAGGCGACATCTTTTCCCGCATGGCGGCGCATCCGGCGATCATGCAGGTCATGCGCGCCTTCATCGGCAGCGAGTTCATCATGGGTTCGATCGCGGCCAACCGCATCCTTCCCGGAGGCCCCGGCCAGGAGCCGCATATCGATTATCCCTACTGGGACTTCCACTCCCCGGCCACGCATCCGGTACGGATCAACGCGAGCTTCCCGCTCAATGCGCAGGCGACGATCATGCTCGATCCTTTCACGGAGGAAACCGGCGCGACCGCGTTCGTGCCGGGATCGCAGCGCGAGCTGCGCTATCCGGATGAGGGCGATCGTTTCTTCGACCGTTGCGAGCGCATGCTTGGCGAACCCGGCGACACCGTGATCTTCTTCGGCGCGGTCTGGCATTGCGCGATGCCGAACCGAAGCGGCATCGACCGCTCGGCGATCATCACGCAATACCTGCCGAAATTCGTGAAACCCATGGAGAACATGCCGGCGGCGCTGCCAGAGGCGTTCGTGAAGAACGCGAGCGCGGACATCCGCCAGCTGCTTGGGCTCGATTATCCCTATCCTGAAATTCTGGACGCGGCGCGCGGAGGCAATGCGGAAGGCCGCGACGTGATGAAGGCGCGCTAGGGACAGGTGGCCGCCCACCCTGGGGGCGACCCGGCGGCCGGGGGCCATATTACGCAAACCACCCACCCCCCACTGGGTCGGCTCCCAACCGGGTTCACTACATCAATGGAAAGCGGCACCTGCATGGCGATGGATGAATGCCATCGTGTCGCGTAGGACCGGTGCCTTGCCCTTCAGTGGCCCGAAGGCCAGCAGCAGTTGTTCATGCCCCACGTTCGGATAGAGCTTCAACTCCACGGGCTCGCCCTGCGATCGATACCTTCCCTCGAACGACACCGCTTCCGCCGGCGATACGATGGTGTCGTCCTCACCCTGTAGCAGCAGGGCCGGCGGTTCGTCCCCGTCGACGAAGTTGATCGGCTGCGACCGTGCTTGCTCCTCCGGGCCATGACCGAAGATGTCGTAAAACTCGGGCTCGTCGAAGGGGATGAAGTCATAGGTGCCGGCGACGCCGATGAAGCCGGCGAGGTCGCGCGGCTTCATGCCCACCGCCGCGAGCCACTGCTTGTCGGTGGCCAGCATGGCGGCGATCTGTCCCCCGGACGAGTGCCCCATGACGAACAGGTGTGCCGCATCGCCACCGAAACCGGCCGCGTGATCGCGCGCCCATCGCACGGCTCCGGCAGCGTCACGGAGGAAACCTTCCATGCGTGCCTTCGGCCACGGGCGCACGTCGGCGACGATCGCGACGACGCCCTGGGCCGCGAGGGCCTCGCCCATCCAGCGAAACCATTGGCGCTTGCCGGTCATCCAGCTGCCGCCGTAGAAGTAGACGACCACCGGTGCGTGCGATGCATCGGCGGGGCTGTACACGTCCAGTGCGAGGGCGTTTGCCGGGTCGAACACGATATCGCGATGCGACGCGATGCCCGTCGACGGTTGCCGCGCGTTGACGGCGCCGAAGAACGTGGCGTGGCATCCGGCAAGGAGCAGGGCCGCGAAGAGCAGGGGAAGCAAGCGCATGGCGGCATTGTAGGCGGGCGGACCGCTAGAATCGTGGCATGACCGATATCCGCACGATCCTGCGCCAGGCCTCCGATATCCTGGGCGACCGTCTCGAAGCCGAACTGTTGCTGGCGCACGCGCTGGGCGTGGGTCGCGCATGGTTTTTCGCGCACGCGGAGGATGCCCCCGATGCCGATGGCATACGGCGTTTCGATGCCCTCGTGCGGCGGCGGGCTGCGGGCGAACCCATCGCCTACATCACCGGGACGCGTGACTTCTGGTCGCTTACGCTCGAAGTCACGCCCGCGACGCTGATCCCCCGCCCGGAAACGGAACGGCTGGTGGAACTGGCGCTCGAACGGTTGCCGGCGGGTGGCAGCGTGGTCGATCTCGGCACGGGCAGTGGCGCCATCGCGCTGGCCATCGCCAAGGAGCGGCCGGATGCCGCCGTGGTCGCGGTGGACGTCAGCCCCGCCGCGCTGGACGTGGCGCGGCGTAACGCGCGACGGCTCGGGCTGGAGCGCGTGGAGTTCGTGCAGGGCGACTGGTTCGCGCCGCTGGAAGGCCGGCGTTTCGACCTCGTCGTCAGCAACCCACCCTATATCGAGGCGGACGATCGTCATCTGGGCGAAGGTGATCTGCGGTTCGAACCGGCGTCGGCACTGGCTTCCGGCGCGGATGGCCTGGACGACATCCGGCGCATCGCGTCCGGCGCGTGCGCACACCTCTTGCCTGGTGGGGCCATCCTGGTTGAGCACGGCTGGAACCAGGGCGATGCGGTCAGACGGATTTTGAGGAAGGTGGGCTTCGTCGACGACTTCACGACGAAGGATCTGGAGAACCGTGATCGCGTCTCCGGTGCCGTTCTCAGGTTTCACGACGTCGCTCATCCAGCGGCATAAGCCGCGTGTCCAACCTCGTGTCCCCCTGCCGCGGGTTATGCTGCGGCAGGGGGACCAACCATGGTGCGTTCGTTCGCAATTTCCTATTGACGATTGCGCAAGAAGTTGCGTAACGTTTCCAAGCCCATCGACCCGGGGGTCGATGTCTCAGGGGAAACGGAATGTTCGATAGCATCTTGCCGCGCCGGATGGCGCCTTTTCATGTCGTCGTCGCTCGATACCCAGCTCCATTCGGAAGCCGGTAACTCACTGAACCAACGAAGTTGAGGCGTGTGCCGGGAGCAATTCCGTCAGCGTGTATCCCGACGTTCGCCTTCTGAAATCCTGTCGTTGCGTTGGTCATTGACTGGCCGGCGCCTCCGCTTGCGCGCGCTGGGGAACATGGAACATGTCGAAGTCGATGGCCTACTGGTCGGGGTGGCTTGCACTTGTTGCGGCCGTGTATGCGGCTGATGCATCAGCGCAGGCAAGCAACACCACGCCCGAAGAGGAATACCGGAAGCTGATCCGGGTCAACGAGGATATCCAGCCCCTGGGCGAAACACCGTTCGGCGAAAACGTCAGTTTGTATGACGGACGCCTGAGCTTCTCCAGTACCGATATTTCGCTCAGCGGTACGGGCCCTTCGATCCAGATCAATCGCACCTTCCAGATCGAAAACTATGGCGATCTCGACCGCCTCAAGGACAATGCGTTCGGCGACTGGGACATGGAGGTGCCACGCATCACCACCATCGCCGCGACCCAGCAGAATGTGCAGGGTTGGATGGTACTCGGACAATATCCGAAACAGATTTGCACCCATTTCGGTCCGCCTCCCGGGGTCAACGGGGTGCCCGGCGACGCCTATCGCCACTCATGGCAGCCTCAAGACTGGTGGCATGGCTACCAGCTGGTCGTTCCCGGCGCCGGTTCGCAGGACCTATTGGCTCGGAGTAGCTATTACACGGTGACCCCGCAAGTCGGGAGCAGCGTGTTTCCGGCGATCACCAAACAGAACTGGCAGGTGGGTTGCCTTGCCCAGGCCGTGAACGACAGCACCCGCGAAGCCTTCCTGGTGGTGTCTCCCGATGGTACGCAGTACCGCTTCGATTACCTCGCCACGCGATGGGCCGCCATCTTGTCGCGCCCCATCGATACCTTCAGCACGTCGCTTCGCGCGTCGGGTTCCGATGCCGTGTTCAGTCCCATGGCGGCCGCTGAACAGGACGACCTCTACAGGCAGGAAGCCTCGATGCTGGTGACTCGCGTGACCGATCGTTTCGGTAACTGGGTCAACTACAGTTACGACGCCGGAAAACTGACCGCCATCGATGCAAGCGACGGAAGAAAAGTGAATTTCGCGTACGACGCGAATACGCGGCGTGTGCATACGATCACCGTGCAAGCCGGATCGGCCAGTCCGCGAACCTGGACGTATAACTATACGATCGGCGATTTCGGCATTCCGACCCTTACGTCGATTACTCAACCGGATGGTTCGTCATGGCAGTTCAACATGGCGGCTATATCGGCACACTCCGGCCCCAATTTCGTCAACAGCAATTCGAGTTCATGCAGCGTCCTGAGTCCGCCGACGAACGTGCAGGAGTTTACGGGGACGATCACCCATCCTTCGGGTTTGACGGGTACGTTCGTGGTCAAGCCCACGCGCCGTGGCCGCTCGTACGTCACCAAGAATTGCTTCGGTGGCATGGTCGGCGATCCCGACAGTGGCTCGGCATTGATGCCCAACGCGTGGTACGTCACTTCGATCGTCTCCAAGACATTTACAGGCGCCGGCATGCCTGCCAGGCGCTGGGACTTCCAACTCTCCCCGAGCAACGAAAGTTGGGAGCAAGACTGTTCATCGGGTTGCCAGTCCACCGTGTGGACCGACACGATAGCGCCTGACGGGAACACGACACGCTCGGTTTTCAGCAATCGCGCTGACAAGACAGAAAGCCGGCTACTCAGCACGACCTTGTATGCGGGTGCGGCGGGAGGCACGTCCGTTCTTACGGAATGGGATGAATATGCCGAGCCGACACAGGGTCCGTTCCCTCCCTTCGTCGGCGAGGAATTGCAGAAGCGCGTCAATACCGATCAAACGGAACGTTGGATGCCGGTGCGCAAGCATGTGCGCGTGCAGGACGGCAATACCTTCACTTCGGAGGTGGCTGAATTCGACGTTTTCGCGCAAGCGGTTCGTACCCGGCGTTCGAACGATGTGCCAGGGCAGGTGCTCGTAGACGAACGAACGGATTTCTTGAACGATACCGCGCGTTGGGTACTCGGTCTCCCGTTGAGAACCTACAACTACACGGCTAACAACCAAGCGGGTGAGGAAGTCAGCCGCAACGTCTACGACCCAGCGAGCCTGACGTTGTCCGAGCGCTACCGGTTCGGCCGCAAGGTGATGGGCTACACCTTCAACGCGCAGGGCCAGCTGGCCAGTTTCACCGACGGCAACGGCAAGACCACCACGCTGGGCAACTACAAGCGCGGCATCCCGCAGGTGATCGGCTACCCGGACGCCACCTCGCAAACGCTCAGCGTGGACGACTTCGGGCAGATCGCCGCGATCACCAACCAGGCCGGCGCGACCACGAGTTACGGCTACGACGCGATCGGCCGCCTGGCCCGGATCGACTACCCGGCCGGCGACGCGGTGGCCTGGGCGCCGAAGACCTTCCAGTACAGCTACGTGGGCCCCGCGCGCGGGGTCAACGGCAACCACTGGGTGCGGATCGTCTACCAGGGCGACCGGTTCCAGCGCACCGACTTCGACGCGATGCTGCGTCCGGTGATGTCCGGCTCGGCACGGGCCAGCGACCAGGCCTTCTACGTGTCCTCGCGCACCGACTACGACTGGAAGGGGCGCAAGGTGTTCGCGTCCTACCCGGTCGACGGCGCGGTGGACCTGCCCAACATCGTCGCCGGCGTGGCGACCGGCTACGACGCGCTGGGCCGGCCGACGAGCTCCACGCAGAGTTCCGAGCTGGGCAACCTGACCACCACCACGCAGTACCTGTCCGGCGCGGCCAAGCGCGTGACCGATCCGAAGGGCAACGTCACCACCACCTGGTACCAGGTCTTCGACCAGCCCGCCTACGACAACGTGGTCAGCGTGCAGGCGCCGGAGAACGTGGTGCAGACCATCGCCCGCGATGTCTATGGCAACCCGCTGTCGATCACCCAGGGCGGCGCCGGCCAGTCGGTCACCAAGACCATGACCTACGACAGCGAGCATCGCCTGTGCCGCACGTGGGAGCCGGAGTCCGGCAGCGAGATCCTGGCTTACGACGGGGCCGACAACCTGGCCTGGAGTGTGTCCGGCGCGTCGTTCAACGGTGCCGGCTGCGGCCAGGACCAGGTCGCCGAGACGGCCCGGACGGTGCGCGCCTACGATGCGATGAACCGGGTCACCTCGGTGGTCTATCCCACCGGCACCGCGCCCAGCACCTTCACCTACGACGCCCTGGGCAACCCGGCCACGGCCACCTCGGGCACGGTGGGCTGGACCTTCGGCCGCAACAAGCTGGGCCTGCTCACCGCCGAGGTGCTGGCGGTGGATGGCTGGCGCTGGGCGCTGGGCTACGGCTACGACCCCAACGGGGCGTTGAGCACCGTGCTGTACCCGGACGGCGAGGTGATGGCCTACAACCCCGACGCGCTGGGCCGGCCGACCACGGTGGGCGGCTACGCCAACGGCATCGCCTACTTCGCCGACGGCGACGTGCGCTCGTACACGCTGGGCAACGGCCGCAGCTACCTGGCGCAGAAGAACGCGCGCAACCTGCTGAGCAACTTCACCTACGGCCAGGGCGCCACGCTGAATGTCAGCGAGGATTTCACCTACGACGGCAACGGCAACGTCAGCCAGATCCTCGACCGGGCCAACGGCCAGCGGACCAAGGGGATGGGCTACGACGGCCTGAACCGCCTGCTCTCGGCCACGGCGAGCAACCTGTGGGGCACGGAGAGCTACACCTACGACACCTTGAACAACATCCGCAGCCTGAGCAACGGCAGCGGCACGAACACTTACGCCTACGACGGTAGCAACCGGCTGACCGCGATCGTCAATGGCGCGACCACGGTGCATGCCTTCGTCTACGACGCGCGCGGCAACACGGTGAACAAGGACGGGCAGGGGCTCACCTTCGACCTGGCCAACCGCTTGACGGCGATCCCGGGCAAGGGCGAGTACACCTACGACGCGGCCGGCCGCCGGGTGAAGAGGGTCACCCCGGCGGGCACCACCTACTACGCGTACAACAGCGCCGGGCAGCTGATGTGGGAGCTGGATCCGGCCACGCGGCTGGGCAGCGCGTACGTCTACCTGGGCAAGAAGCTGGTCGCCAAGGCGACCGAGAACATCGACATCCTCAAACCCGCCCAGGTCAGGACGGCGCTGGCGATCGTCGGCGTGCCGCGCCTCTCGCTCGACGGCACGACCATCGACGTGACCCTGGACATCGCCAACAACGGCACGCGGCCGCTCACGGCCAACAGCCAGTACCCGGTGCAGATGGGGTATCACCTGCTGGACAGCGCCGGCGCCGCGACCCAGCCGGAAGCGGGGGTGAACCTGGCGGCGGACATCCCGGTCGGCGGCCACGGCACGATCACCCTGCATGTCGCCGCGCCCGCGGTGCTGGGCACCGGCAAGCGCATCCGCTTCAGCCTGCTGCAGGCCGGCGTGGGCTGGTTCCAGGACTGGCCGAACAACACCACCGTGGACGCCGGCCCGTACTCGGCCTGCCCCACGGCCGGCACCGGCAACCTCTGCAACAACGTCACCGGCTTGAGCCGCGAGCAGGTCAACGTGACCCTGACGATCACCGCCGCGCCCTCGCTGTCGGCGGACGGGCAGAGCGTGCTGACCACGGTGGACATCGCCAACAACGGCACGGTGACCTTGGCCTCGGCCGCGCCGCATCCGGTGAACCTGGGCAATCATCTGATCGACGCGGCGGGCAACGCCGTGCAGTTCGACGTCACCCGCCAGGGCATCCCGGAGATCGCCCCGGGCCAGCACGCGGCGGTGACGATCGCGACGCCGTCCGCGCTCCTGCTGGGCAATAGGCGCCGGGTGCAGTTCGAGCCGGTGCAGGAGGGTATCGCCTGGTTCCAGAGCTTCGGCTTCACGCCGTTGGTGGCCGGACCGTATGTCACGCTGAGCGGTGCGGGCAGCAGCGCCAACGGCAGCGTCGCGATGAGCTGGCAGCCGATCGCCGGCGCGACGTCCTACACGCTGCGGGAAAGCGTCAACGGCGGTGCGTGGACGACGGTCTCGGCCTCGACGGCGACGAGCTGGTCGAGCACGGGTCGCGCCACGGGGACGTATGGCTATCAGGTGCAGGCGTGCGCCTCGGGCGGCTGCGCGCCGTTCGGGCCGACCTGGACCGTCAGCGTGCTCCTGCCACCGCCGGTGCCGGGCAGCGCCAGCGCCTCGGCCCCGGTCGCCGGACCGGTGACGTTGAGCTGGGCGGCGAGCGCGACGGCGACGCGTTACGTGGTCATCCAGCAGGTCAACGGCGGGGCCTGGACCACGGTGTACGACGGCGCGGCCACCAGCGCGGCGTTCGGCACGCCGGCCAGCGGCACGTACCAGTACCAGGTGCAGGCCTGCAACAGCAGCGGATGCAGCGGCTATCGGTTGAGCAATGCGGTGGGCATTACCTTGCCACCAACAGCCGCACCGGGAATAGCGGGGGGCGGCACCAGTATCAACGGTGCCTACACGATTAGCTGGGGTGGTGTAGCCAGCGCCACGTCGTACAACGTGTTCGAGAACGTCAACGGAGGGGGCTGGGCGCTGATCGGCAATACGGGAGGCGGCGCCTGGAGCCTGAGTGGCAAGCAGAATGGCACCTATTACTACGCCGTGCAGGCGTGCAACGCAGGGGGATGCGGCCCCTGGAGCGGTCAGGCCGTCGTCACCGTGGCACTACCTCCCACCACGCCATCCGGCGTATCCGGCGGGCGGACAGGGCCTGGCTACAAACGTCAGTACGAGATCCATTGGAACGCGGTCGCCACCACCACGAACTATCAGATCGAACGGAACATTCCGGGAATTGGAACCGACTACCAAGACGCGGGTACGACACCTTCGTCGATTTTCATCGAGGAAACGGGCGAGGTGATAGGCCAGATCAGCATGCGAGTCAGGGCATGTAACGCCAGTGGATGCTCACCGTGGAGTGGCTATGTCTATGCGTCTTTCTGACTATGCGGTGGGCATCACGGTGCCGCCGGCGTCGGCGCCGGCTATCAATGGCGGTGGCACCAGCAACAACGGCAGCTACGCGATCGGCTGGAATGGCGTGGCGGGAGCGACTTCGTACAACGTGTTCGAGAACGCGAACGGCGCCGGATGGGTCAGCTCGGCAATACGCAGGCCGGCATCTGGAACCTCAGTGGCAAGGCGAACGGCACGTACGTCTATGCGGTGCAGGCGTGCAACGCGGGCGGATGTGGGCCGTGGAGCAATCAGGTCACCGTGACGGTCGCGCTCGTGCCACCGAGTCCTATGAATGTCCTTCTCCATGACCACATCGTCAACGTGAAGCGCGAGACTTTGACCCTTACATGGAACGCTACGCCCCTGGCCACGTCGTTCGACATCTTCGACGTGACGGTGCAGCAGATAAAGGCTCAAGGGTTGCCGTCAACAACATTGTCATTTTTGATGGAAGGTGGGACGCCCGGCACATTGCCGTATCACAGCTATCAGGTACGAGTTTGCAATGCGGTGGGTTGTTCTGCTTGGGTCACTGGAGGTGATGTTTATGACTAATGTACCCAAGGCATACGCCTATATGTGGCTGCCGGCTTGGGCGCGGAGTTTGTTCGCCGTAGCTTGTGTTTTGATGTCTCACAGTGCCATATCAGCTAAGGCAATAACCTACTACTACACCGATCCTCAAGGTACTGTACTCGCTGCTTCCGACTCCGATGGCAGTCCTGTCTCCGAATCCGATTACCGTCCATTCGGCTCTGTTGTGCTTGGTCAATCCTCATCGGGTCCTGGGTATGCAGGGCATGTCGATGATGTGGAAACTGCGCTTGTTTATATGCAGGGTCGGTATATGGATCCGGGAGTTGGCCGTTTTATAAGTACGGATCCAAAGGCACCCATTGCTGGTAATCTTGATAACTTTTCCAGATACACATATGCCAACGATAATCCATATCTATTCGTTGATCCCGATGGTCGATCGCCGAGACTTCTTGGTGACCTCAAGTTGATCAGGAAAAACATCGTCGATGCTGGCAATAGAGTCATGGTTGCTATCACTGGCTTAATAAAAGATCGTGCAGACAAGACCGAGATAAGCGCTTCGGCCAACCTGGGTGCGCGAGGTGCAGGCATTTCTGCAAATAAGAGTTTGTACAATGGAGGCGACTCAGTCAGCGTCGAGAGCGCTGGATGGAAGTTCGCATACGAGGCTTCGCTCAACGTCAAGACAGAGGTCGTGTCGATTGATTTTTCGCCAGACACAGCACCTTCCCGGTTTAGCTACATTGGTCATATGGCAGGGTATGAAGTTATCGGGGGTGGTGTAGAAGTAATGTATAACCAAGGCGGGAAGCTGAGCGTTTCAGTGATTGCTGGCGCCGGTGCGGGCGAGTCTGTCTGGGGTGGTGAGGTATCCATGGATCTTGAGCAGCAGAAGATGGAAGAAGCGCAAGCCGAATACATGAAGGATCAGGAGATCCGAGAACTCATGGGAATCCAGCCCGAGAACAACCGACTCTTCTGACGTGTTGAGACCTTGAGGGGGGGCAATGTTCAAACTCTATTTCTTGGCGATCGTAGCCCTGGGAATACTCACACGTATCGTCTCCATGGCATTCACGGCGGGGATGGAGAAGGCCGTACCAGAAATGGGGCCTCGCGGTGTTCGAGGGGCGGCGCACGAGCGCTACACCAATCGCGCACTTCTCGGTTTTCATAGTGTTCCCACGCCGGGCCTGCGTGTCTTGCGAGGTCTGCTCCGAGTTTTAACGGTCCTTATGTTCTTCGGATACTGCGGCGCGGTTTACATCGCCTTCGCCGATGGATCGGTGCCGGGGCAGTGCGACATCTGCCAGCTCGATCCGCATGGGAAGTCTATCCGGTTCTGGGCCGCGTACTCACTTGCGATAAGTTTGATCTTGACGATGCATCTGGCGAGTATGATGGTGCTTAGTAGCGACCCTCGCATGATCGAATCCACCGAATGGATTGATTATCGGCGCATAAAAATGGCCATTCGCATGATTTTTCAGGACCGTCCGGCGCCGAGGGGTGGTTTTGGGAGAGCGCTTCAGACTACATGTCGTTGCATTGTTGTCTTCGCCATTTTCGATGTGTTCCTCTTGATCGGGCTTTCGTGGAGCTAACAGTGCGCTCAAACAACTTCTCCAGAGACGATCGATCCCGACAAGTCATACCCCGCTGCCCTGGCTCGTGCCTTCGACGCCTCGAACGTCTTCCGATCCAAGGAACGATGTCACCGGGGATGTCGTTTAAGTATCCAATCGAAATGACCCTAACTGGATCGCGCCGTGGGACTGAAGCAACTCTTGCCTGAAGAGGGTATTGAAGGGATCGATCGATTCGGCATGCTGCTGCTCGACTATGAATCCCTGCTGCAGGCATTGGGTGTCTTGCTGGTACGTAATGTGCGTGTGCTGGGTGTCGAGGGATTTCACATGCGCGGCACGGATCTGGTCCCCGACAACGACATGATCGTGGATACCTCTGCGGCGATTAGCTCACATCAAGCGGTCGAGATGATCCGCGAAATTGTTATCCAGCATCACGATGGCCAGCGGATGTACGCACTCGCGTGCGAGACGACGACTTCACCATGAGAGATCTCACTCCAGCCGAGCGTTCGCTCTTGAGTTACCTGATGGAAGAGGGTGGCGTAGGGCGGCCGACCGAACCATGGTTGGTCGGCGTCAAGGTGGACGACCTGGACGATGGAGGTATGGGAAGTTACGTCATCGTCGAGCCAGTGAATCAGGGCCACGGCCATTTGTTGAGTGAGGTCGAGTTCGACGATAGTGACGGCGTCAAGGTATTGGCGTCGCTATACGTCGATATGAACGATCGTCCCTGCGAAGTGGGTCTTTGGAAAGTCGATTTTTCTCGCTTGGTCACTTTGCCCTTGCTTCAACATCGGGGCTAAGGGCATGAGGCCACTGACACCAGAAGAGCGCTCCCTGCTGGCGTATCTGATGCGAAAAGGGGGGCTGGCTCGCCCGAGCGCGGCCTGGATGGACGACGTGCGCGTCGAGAACCTGGACGATGAAGGCATCAGGAGCGGCTTCGTCCTTCAGCGGCAGGCGGGTCGCGATCATGGCGAATTGATCGCCGACGTCGATTTCACCGATCTGGACGGCGTGCACGCACTCGCGTCGTTATTCGTGGATCGAAACAAGATTCCCTACGAAGTCGATATCTGGAAGACCGACGATACGCCGCTGCTTGCATTGCCGGTGTTCCCAAACTAAGGCGCGGGTCACCCCGCGCTAGCCACCGGCGCATCCACGAACTGCGGAAACCGCCCGCGGATCGCATGACGGATCTGCGGCAGGTCCAGGCCGGCCATGGTCAGCACTTCCTCGCGGCTGCCGTGTTCCAGATAGACGTCCGGAAGACCAAGGTGCTGGATCGGCAACGTGACGCCGTGCGCCGCCAGGCATTCGGCCACGGCCGCGCCGGCGCCGCCGGCGATGGCGTTGTCCTCGATGGTGACGAAGGCCTTGTGCGAGCGCGCGAGTTCGAGGATCAGCTCCTCGTCCAGTGGCTTCACGAAGCGCATGTTCACCAGCGTGGCGTCGACTTCCGCGGCAATGATGGCGGCGGGGGCGAGCATCGTGCCGAACGACAGGATCGCCAGGCCGTGGTGGCCGCGGCGGCGCACCTCGGCCTTGCCGATCGGATAGGTTTCCAGCGTCTCGGCCAGCTTCGTCCCGGGGCCGGTGCCGCGCGGATAGCGCACCGCGGCCGGGCCGTTGTAGTGGAAGCCGGTGCTGAGCATGGTGCGGCATTCGTTCTCGTCGGCCGGCGCCATGATCACCATGTTCGGCAGGCAGCGCATGAACGAGAGATCGAAGCTGCCCGAATGCGTGGCGCCGTCGGGGCCGACCACGCCCGCGCGATCGATGGCGAAGGTGACGTCCAGGTTCTGCAAGGCCACGTCGTGGATGGCCTGGTCGTAGGCGCGCTGCAGGAAGGTGGAGTAGATCGCCACCACCGGTTTCGCTCCCTCAACGGCCATGCCCGCCGCCAGCGTCACCGCATGCTGCTCGGCGATCGCCACGTCGAAATAGCGCTGAGGGTATTCCTTCGAGAACCGGACCAGCCCCGAGCCTTCGCGCATCGCCGGGGTGATGCCGAGCAGGCGCTCGTCGGCCGCCGCCATGTCGCAGAGCCAGTCGCTGAAGATATCGGTATAGGTCGGCTTGGCCGGTGCACCCTTCTTGACCAGGCCGGCGACCGGGTCGAACGGTCCCACCGCGTGGTATTCGATCTGCGCCTTCTCGGCCGGCTCGTAGCCCTTGCCCTTGGTGGTCATCACGTGGATCAGCTGCGGGCCGGGCAGGGCCTTCACCGTCTCCAGCGCGTTCACCAGCTGGGCCATGTTGTGGCCGTCGATGGGGCCGGTGTAGTGAAAGCCCAGTTCCTCGAACAGCGTGGACGGCACGAACATGCCCTTGGCGTGTTCTTCCCAGCGCTTGAAGAAGCGGCCGAAGAAGGATTCGCGCGGCATCGCCTTCTTGGCCCGTTCGCGCCATGCATTGAGCGTGCGGCTGGACATCGCGCGGGCCATCATCTTGGTCATCGCGCCGACGTTTTCGCTGATCGACATGCCGTTGTCGTTGAGGATCACCAGCATGTTCGGCTCGACGTCGCCGCCGTGGTTGAGCGCCTCGAAGGCCATGCCGGCGGTCATCGCGCCGTCGCCGATCACGGCGACCACCTTGCGCGGGTCGCCACGGCGCTGTAGCGCCAGGGCCATGCCCAGCGCGGCGGAGATCGAGGTGGACGAGTGGCCCACGCCGAAGGTGTCGTACTCGCTCTCTTCGCGGCGGGGGAAGGGGGCGAGCCCGTCCTTCTTCTTGATCGTGGTGATCCGGTCGCGCCGGCCGGTGAGGATCTTGTGCGGATAGCACTGGTGGCCGACGTCCCAGACCAGGCGGTCGCGCGGGGTCTCGAACACGTGGTGCAGGGCGACGGTGAGTTCGACCACGCCCAGGCCCGCACCGAAATGACCACCCGACGAGGCCACGGCCTCGATCAGGTAGCGGCGCAATTCATCGGCGATCGCCGGCAGTTCGTCCACCGGAAAGCGCCGGAGGTCCTCCGGCGAATCGATCTGCGCCAGATAAGGGTAGCGGGAGAGGTCGTTCATCCGCCTATTGTTCGCCTCCGGCGGGGCCGGGGCAAGGGACGAGGCGTGAATCCTTGCGGGCGGTTTGGGCCCGGCTCAGGCCGGACGCCGGTCCCGTGGCAGGTGGCTGACCAGGAATTCCATCTGGTCGGCCAGGATATTGCGGTTGGACAGGATCAGGTGTTCGACCCAGCTCGGACGGTAGGGCACGGCCAGCAGGGGCATGTTGGCCTGCTGTGGGGTCCGGTTGCTCTTGCGCAGGTTGCAGGCCAGGCAGGCGCTGACCACGTTCTCCCACTCGTCGGCACCCTTCTTGGACAACGGCACCACGTGGTCGCGGGTCAGTTCGTGACGCGTGTACTGGTGGCCGCAATAGAGGCAGATGTGCCGGTCGCGGGCGAAGAGGGCGGTGTTGGTGAGGGCGGGGGCGGGATCGATCGCGTGTTCGCGGCAGTGGCCCGTGCTGGCCACGATCGGGTGGAGTTCCAGGCTGCTGCGCAGGCCGCTGGTCCGGTTGATGCCGCCATGGACGGTGACGCAGGGGTCGCCCAGGGTCCAGGCCACCACGCCGCGTACATAGAGGCAGACCGCATCCTGCCAACTGATCCAGTCCAGGATGCGACCCGCCGCATCGAGGGAAAGCACCCGCGTCGCATGCAGCGCGGAAACCCTCGGCAGGTCCTCTTGGAGCACTTCCATCGTCATCGTGTCTCGTCCTTCACATAAGCGAAAGAGCGTTCCAGCAAGCCGAACTCCGTGCGGATCGACCATCCGATCCTCGGCCTCGCAAGGCCTTCGACCCGAGCATAGCCGATAATTGCGACAGAAAAGCACCCCCCGGTACGCTTCTTGCGGGGGCTTTTCCTGTCATTGACCGCTGTTATAGTGGGCGTTCGCATTCGAGCGCCCGACGGGTTTGGAAGGGGGGCCGGGGTGGCTTCCCAGGTCCGGCGGGTCCATGAGGGTTACACAGTGGCAGAAGTGCTTTTCTACGAGCGTCCGGTTCCCCTGAACCGTACCGCCCACCGCGACCTGCGTCTGAAGGCCGTGAACAACATCCGTTTCGCCGCCACCGCGCACTCCGTGCCGCTGACGGGCGTGGAGTTCGCGCCGGCCGCGCGCGATTTCCCGATCCTGTTCGCCGGAAACACGATGGAAGAGGCGGGCCCCATGGCCTTGCTCGGCTTGCGCCAGGGCGAGAACCTGCTGGTCGGCGATAACGGTTTCTGGGAGCAGGGCATCTATGTGCCGGCTTTCGTCCGACGTTACCCGTTCGTGCTGGCCGAGAAGCCGGCCGGTGCCGAGGGCGACGACTTCACCGTCTTCCTCGACGAGGCCTATGAAGGCTTCAACGACAGCGAGGGCGAGCGCCTCTTCAATGAAGACGGCACCGACGCGCCGGCCCTGACCAATGCCGTGAACTTCCTGGGCGAGTTCCAGGACCACGTCGCGCGCACGCAGTGGTTCATGGGCAAGCTGCGCGAGCACGGCCTGCTCGAGCCGCGCACCATCACGCTGCAGAAGGAAGGCAAGGGCATCAACCTCAACGGCCTCTTCGTGATCAACGAGGAAAAGCTTCGCAGCCTCGACGAGAAGACCGCCCACGAGTTCCTGCGCGAAGGCGCACTGGGCTGGATCTACGCGCATCTCGTGTCGCTGGCCAACATCGATCGCATGGCGGCTCGCCTGGATGCGCGCGAGCGCCTGGAAGAGACCACCGCGAAGGCCTGACCGGCTCTCGTTCGGATCGATCGGAGAGGGCCGCCTTCGGGCGGCCCTTTTTTTGTGGGCAGGAAATCCTTGGTGGGAGCCGACCTGGCTTGCCGCTGCGGCATCGCCGACAGGGTCGGCTCCCACCAGGGTTGGGTGTTTCGTCAGCGAACGGGTTTCGCCATGCGCATGAGGTCGGTGTCGAAACCGTGTTTCATGTACATGTCACGGGCGCGCTCGTTGCCGGGAAAGACCGCCAGCGTCACGAACTGGCAGCGATGTTCCTTGGCCCAGGCGTAGGCATGGTCGAGCAGGAACTTGCCGGCCCCGGCACCCTCGTAGGCCTCGGCGACCGCGATGTCCGAGATGTGGCAGTTGTCGCGATGGGTGAAGAAGTCCTTCGTCTTCTGGAGGTGCACGAATCCCACGGGTTCGCCGTCCTCGTTCTCGGCGACGAAGATGTAGCTGTTCGAAGGTTGCTCGTCGAGGTGCTTCACCAGGTCCGCCTCGATGCCCTTCAGGCAATCGCTGCGGCTGCGCCCGTTAGGCAGGGGGAAGTCGACGAAACGCGGGACCAGGCCAAGGATGAACTCGTCGTCGTCGCTCTCGGCGAGACGTATCAGGAACGTGGCGTCGCTCATCGTATCTGGCACCGTCGTGGCGAAAGGTCCGGGCGGAAACCTTTTTCTACACCTTCACGGATGCGGGGGAAAGCCCCGCGAGGTTGTAGGCGTGCCTTTGTGGGAGCCGATTCATCGGCGATGGGTGCTTGCTCCTGACTCGCCCGCTGCCGTGGGATCGCCGACAGAGTCGGCTCCCACCAGTCCGGTCAGCGGGCGGTGCGGTCAAAGAACCTCGGGCAGTGTCGCCACGCCCGCCTCGATCGCGGCCTTGTGCACGTGGATACGCGGCAGGATGCGGGTGAAGTAGAACGTCGCGGTGTCGCGCTTGGCTTGCTTCGCGCCGGCGGAAAGGGCGGAGCCACCTGCGGCCAGCACGCTCTTCGCCCAGAAGTAGGCAAGGGTCACGTAGCCGGAGAAGTACAGGTAGTCGACGGCGGCGGCGCCGAGTTCCTCCGGATTGGCCTGTGCGCTCTGCGCGATGGCCTGGGTCAGGTCGCCCCAGGCCTTGGTCGCCACGGCCAACGGCCCGACGAAGGCCTTGATGTCCTCGTTGGCCTGGTTCGCCTGGCAGAACGCGGAGATCTCGCCGAGGAAATGCTTCAGGCCGGCACCCTGCAGTTGCATGATCTTCCGGCCGAGCAGGTCCAGCGCCTGGATCTGCGTGGTGCCCTCGTAGAGCGTGATGATGCGGGCGTCGCGGACGAACTGCTCCATGCCGTGCTCGGCGATGTAGCCGTGGCCACCGAAGATCTGCAGCGCCTCCTTGGTGCATTCCTGGGCGGCCTCGGTGAGCAGGCCCTTGGCGATCGGGATGAGGAAGGACAGCAGCTCGCCGGCCGCCTTGCGCGCCTGGGGATCGGTGTCGCGAGCCTCGATGTCGCTCTGCAAGGCCGCGTAAGTGGCGAGCACGCGTCCGGCTTCGACGAAGGCGCGCTGGGTCAGCAGCATGCGGCGCACATCCGGATGCGCGGTGAGCGGATCGGCCGGTTTCTCCGGCAGCTTCGGTCCCGACAACGCACGCATCTGCAGTCGCTCGCGCGCATAGGCGAGGCTGTTCTGCAAAGCGCGCTCGGCCAGGCCGAGGCCCTGGATGCCGACGGCCAGGCGTGCCGCGTTCATCATGGTGAACATCGCCACGAGGCCCTTGTGTGCCGGGCCGACCAGCCAGCCTTCCGCCTCGTCGAAATTCATCACGCAGGTGGCGGAGCCCTTGATGCCCATCTTGTGTTCGATGGCACCGGCGGCGACGGCATTGCGCTCGCCCATGGAGCCGTCCTTGTTCACCTTGAACTTCGGCACGACCAGCATCGAGATGCCGCGACTGCCCTCGGGCGCATCCGGCAAGCGCGCGAGCACGAGATGGACGATGTTCTCGGCGAAATCGTGCTCGCCGGCGCTGATGAAGATCTTGGTGCCGGTGACACGGTAGCTGCCATCGGCGTTCGGTTCGGCGCGCGTCTTCAGCAGGCCGAGGTCGGAACCCGCCTGCGGTTCGGTGAGGCACATGGTGCCGGTCCAGCGGCCGTCGACGAGGGGCTTGAGGAAGACCTCCTGCTGCCACTCGTCCCCGTGATGCTCCAGGGCGCTGGTGGCACCGTGGGAGAGCAGGGGATAGATGCCCCAGGCGAGGTTCGCCGAGTCGATCATTTCCTTGGTCAGCGTGCCGAGGACGGCGGGCAACGCCTGCCCACCGAACTTCTCGTGCGCGGTGAGGCCGGCCCAGCCGCCCTCCGCGTACTGCCGATAGGCTTCCTTGAACCCCTTCGGCGTGGTGACGGTGCGCGTGGCCTTGTCGAAATGGCAACCTTCCTCGTCGCCCGGTGCGTTCAACGGCGCCAGTACCTGTTCGTTGAACCGGGCCGCTTCATCGAGCACGGCATCGAGCAGGTCGCGCGTATGCCCTTCGCCACCCTCGAGGCGAGCGAGCACGGCTTCGGCGCCGAGCACGTCGTAGAGCGCGAAGCGCATGTCGTCGAGGGGTGCTTTGTAAATCGTCATGCGGATGATCCTGGGTCAGGGCGAGCGGTAGGTATCGGGGATGCCCGGCACGGGCGAAAGCCAGTTCTTGCCGTGGACGGGGAAGGATCGCGACGCGTCTTCCTTCTCCGGAGTGGCGCTGACCCGGCCATCGATGCTGTAGGGGAGGGCGCCGGAACTGCCCTTGGCGGCCAGTTCGGCGAGAGCCTTCGACATCTCGGCGGTCGGCAACAGGTCGATCGTCGCGACGTCGGCGGCGAACGAGGGAATGTCCTGGTCGATCTTCGCGTCGAGCAGCACGCCGCCGAGTTCACCGACGCGCAGCGTGCCCTGGAAGGTCTCGAAGGACATTCCGCCGTAGCTGTTGTTGCGTATGCGCAAGGTCATGTGCCACACCCCGCCGGGCTTGGCCGTGACCTCCTGGAGGGTGACGGAGGGCGGAAACACGCTTTTCCTGGCGGGCCCGCAAGCGGCCAGCAGGGCCACGCAAGCGAGCAGGGCGGAACGGATGAAAGGACGGCGGACGATCGAGATCATTCCCTGGGCTTCCGGCAAGGGGAGTCGAACAGCTGTTCGATGGTAGCGCCGCCCGGGCCGTGCGCGCGAGACGTGCGTTTCAAACGCGGTTCCCAAGCGGCTGGCGAGCAGGCATCATCAGCGATTATCTCCGAGACTTCGATTTCCCCATGACCCGACGCATCGCCGCACGACGTTCGCCCATCCACGGAAACGGCGTCTTCGCCACCGCCCCGATCAAGGCCGGCGAAGAGATCATCGAATACAAGGGCGACCGCATCACCCATGCGCAGGCCGACAAGCGTTACGGGGACGGCGGTGAAACCGGGCATACCTTCCTGTTCACCCTCAACGAACGCTTCATCGTCGACGGCAACAGCCATGGCAACACCGCGCGCTGGATCAACCACAGCTGCGATCCGAACTGCCAGGCGCTGATCGAGGAAGCCGTGGAAGGCAAGCCGTCGAAGAACGACCGCGTGCTGATCGAGGCCATTCGCGATATCGCGCCGGGTGAGGAACTCACCTACGACTACGGCATCACGCTCGACATGCCGCATACGGCGCGGTTGAAGAAGGTTTGGGGCTGCCGCTGCGGTTCGTCCAAGTGCATCGGCACCATGTTGAAGCCGAAGCGCAAGACGGCCTGTCGGCGATTCAGCCCGTCCCAGTTCCCGGGCCAGGCTCAGTCCTCCTCCACCTTCGGCTTCCACGCCTCGGCCAGCTTCTTCTGCACCCCCGGCGGAACGGTGTCGTAGTGACTGAAGGCCATCGCATAGCGCCCCTGGCCTCCGGTCATGGCCTTGAGCTGGCTCGGGTAGTCGACGAGTTCCGCCAGCGGCACGCGGGCCTTGATCAGCGTCTCGCTGCCGCGTAGCGAATCGGTGCCCATGATCTGCGCCCGTCGCGAGGCGAGGCCGCCGGTCACGTCGCCCACGTAGTGATCGGGAATCGACACCTCCAGGTCCACCAGCGGTTCCAGTACCAGCGGCCGCGCGCGGGAGACGGCATCGAGGAAGGCCTTGCGGCCTGCGCTGATGAAGGCGACCTCCTTGGAATCCACCGGATGGTGCTTGCCGTCGTAGACGATCACGCGAACATCCTGGATGGGATATCCCGCGATCGCGCCATGATCCAAGGCCTGGCGGACGCCTTTCTCGATCGCTGGCATGAACTGCCCCGGTATGACGCCACCCTTGGTCTGGTCGTCGAAGACGAAACCCGCGCCACGATCCAGCGGTTCCACGCGCAGGAACACCTCGCCGAACTGGCCCGCGCCGCCGGTCTGTTTCTTGTGGCGGTGGTGGCCTTCCGCCGCCGCACCGATGGTTTCGCGATACGCGATGCGCGGTGGATGCGTGATGACATCGACGTCGTAGCGCGCCTTCATCCTTTCGAGCATGAGTTTCAGGTGCAGGTCGGAAAGACCCCGCACCACGGTCTCGTTGAGTTCCTTGTGATGCTCCACGCGAAAGCAGGGATCTTCCTCCGCCAGCTTGCCCAGGGCCTGCGACAGCTTCTGTTCCTGGCCCTTGTGCGCGGGCTCCACGGCAAGGCCGTACATCGGCGCGGGAAAGGCGGCCGGTTCGAGGTGGATGCGTCCTTCGTCCGACGCATCGTGCAGCACGGCGTCGAAGTGGATATCGTCGATCTTGGCCACGGCCGCGATGTCTCCCGGCAACGCTTCGTCGATCTCGACGTGTTCGCGGCCTTTCAGGCGAAACAGGTGGGCCACCTTGAACGGCTTGCGCCCGTCGTCGACGAACAGCGACGAGTCCTTGCGCACGCAGCCTTGCCATACACGGAAGACACCGAGCTTGCCGACGAAGGGATCGTTGACGATCTTGAACACGTCGGCGATGACATGGCGTGCCGGATCGGCGGTCACGTCGAAGGGTTTGTCGTTCGCGTCCAGGAACGGGGGCGGGTTCGTCTCGCTGGGGCAGGGCAGGATCCTTTCGACCAGGTCCAGTAACTCGACGACACCGACGCCGTCGCGAGCGCTGGTGAACACGATGGGCACGAGATGCCCGTCACGAAGGCAATGTTCGAGCGCGGCGCGGATCTCCGCCGCCGACAAGGCGGATTCGCCGGCTTCCAGGTAGTGTTCCATCACCTCGTCGTCGATCTCCACGACCTGGTCGATGATTCGCCGGTGAGCTTCGCCGGGGGAGGAAAAATCGGTGTCGCCCGCGGTCTGGAAGAAGGCGTCGCGGACGGAATGTCCCTTCGACGCGGGAAGATTGAGGGGGAGGCATTCGTTGCCGAACTCCTCGCGCAGGTCGTCGACCAGCGCGGCGAGGTCCACGCCATCCGCATCGATGCGGTTCACGATGACGATGCGGGCGATGCCGCGTTGCTTCGCATGGGCCATCATCGAGCGCGTGCCATGCTCGATGCCATTCGCGGCATTGACGACGATCGCGACGGTGTCGGCGGCGGCGAGCGCGGCCAGGGCGGGGCCACGGAAGTCGGCATAACCGGGCGTATCGAGCAGGTGGATGCGATAGCCGTTGCGCTCGATGGAGGCGATGGACGCGTCGATCGAATGACCGCGGGCCTTCTCCATCGGATCGGTGTCGGAAACGGTACTGCCACGTTCGACGCTGCCTATGCCGGTCAGCGCGCCGCCGGCGTGGAGCATCGCTTCGAACAAGGTGGTCTTGCCGGCTCCGGCGTGGCCGGCAAGGGCCAGGCTGCGGATGTGTTCCGTGGATGGCGACACGATGCGTCCCTCCTTCGGTGTGTCCGGGTGTCCCGGACGGCATGGCGGTGATTCGGGGCAGGGCCCGGACCCAAGCCTTCTCCTTCCCCGCCCCGGAATCAAGTGGCGTCGGGAATCTTCCGGGGTGCCCACGGTCTGAGGGCCAGGCCTTACGCTGCGTTTAGCGGATCGCCGCTAAGCTGTTCGACTTTCTCCACGAGGCCAAAGGGACCCTCGCACGCGTGCAATACCCCGGCAAGGCGCCACCGCCCTTCATCGAACCCCACCGTCTGGAGCCGGAGGACGCCGCGCGCCCGCGTGGGCTGCAACCGATCGATGCCGCGACGCTGTCGGCGCTGCACGCCATCGGCAGGCGGCCACCGCCACGCGACCGCCTGCGGCGTGTGCTGGCGATGGTCGTGGCACTCGTCCTGCACGTCTTCATCGTGATGGTGGTGCGCTACGAGATGCAGCCGAGACTGCTCGCCGGTTTCGTGCCGCCGGTCGATCGTGACGACGTGCTCGAAGTGCGCTTCATCGAACCGGCTCACCCCGCGCCACCGGTGGCCGACGTGCCGCCTCCGCCACCGGTCGCCGAACCTCCGCCGAAGGTTCGCTCGCCCGAGGCGACGCGACCCGAACCACCCCGGCGCAAGGAGCCCGCGCCCGAACAGCCGCCCGCGGAAAGCACGCCCGCGCCGCCGGCCGCCCCATCGCCCGCACCCGCTCTTTTCGGTGCCGACGGTTCCATCGTCATGCCGAAACAGCAGGGCACCACGACGCAGGCGGATTTCGTGGCGCGCAAGCCGACCGACGACACCACGATCATGTCGCACAAGACCACGGTGACCTACAAGGAAACCCGTTTCGAAAAGGACTGGGCGCCGCGCGACGAGAACGTGCTCAACAAGGGCCTGCGCCGGGCCATCGAATCCACCACGGTGAAGAAGACGATCGATCTCGGCCACGGCACGCGGATCAAGTGCGCCACCGTGTTCTTCGTGCTCCCGGTGGGCTGTGGCGGCGAAGATCCATCGAAGGCATCCAAGAAGGATGGCGACGTGCGCCTCAACATGGCGCCGGCCAATCCCGCCGTGAAAGACCTCCCCGACCAGCCCGCGCCGCCGACGGAAGCCGAATGCATCGCCGCGTTCCGCGCCGACAAGCCCCTGCCGCAGGGTTGCGCCACGGACATCCCGATCAAGGCGATGGACCAGGAGAACGCCGAGCGCGAACGCCGCTTCGGCAGGTGAGCCGCGCGAAGGTGGCGATTGTGCCTTTGTAACGCAGCATGGACACTAGCGGTCCATGCCGAAGCATTTCCTGCCGGACAGCGATCGCCAGGTCGCCGCGAACTCCTTGCCCGTCTCGCCCCGCGAGGCGGCCATGAACGCGCTCGTCTACCGGCGCCGCCTGCGTCAAAAGCCGCGCGACCGTCTTCTTCGCATCGCTGGCTGGGTCGGTACGATCCTCGTCCACCTGATGTTCCTGTTCGGCATGATCCTCGGTCCGGCCTACGAACTCTTGCCACCACCACCGGAACCGGAAGACACCAACGCCTTGCAGGTGCGGCTGATCGACAAGCCGCCACCGCCGCTGCCTCCCGTGCGTGGCACGCCTTCGAAGGCCCCGGTGGTGAAGACGCGCTGGTCCACCTCGCGATCCAAGGCCAGCCGGGCGTCGAGCGGTTCACACGCCGCGTCGGTCGCTTCGACGCAAAAGGCGCTTCCCGCCATTGCCGTGCCTGTGGCGCCTCCGCCGCCGCAGGCAAGGCCCGACGTGAAACTCAGCGCGCCGCCGCCGAGCGTGACGGCGACGATCGAACGGCCGCTGACCCAACCGAAGGCGCCGCCGGCGCAGCCCGAACTCCAGAAGGTACCCGTGCCCGCGCAGGCGCCACCGGATCTCGCCGTCGATACGCCCAAGCCACAGGTCGTCCCCCCACGTTTCCAGCCGGAGCCGGTACGCAAGGCCCAGGCCGAAGGCCTGGCACCGATGCCGCCGCCGGCGTCGCTGGCCATTCCCGAGACGCCCGCCGCGCAGATGGCGGTCACGCCGACACCGCCCACCCTCACGTCGGAGCACACCGCCCCCGTGCCGACCACGGCGGTGACGCTCGCCACGGTGCCACGGCCGGAGGTGGAGGAGTCGTCCGCTCCGCCGACGCCGCAGGACACGCCACTTCCCGACGTTTCCCCGGAACCGTCCGCGCCGAAGCCCGATCTCACGCTCGATGCCCGGCCCGTACCGCCGAAGGTGGCGGTCGAGACGGTCCGCGCGCCCGCCGTGGAGGCCACCGCCGAACTGGACGCCGTCCCGTTGCCGGACGCCACGGTGAAGCCGACCGTTTCCGCACCGGTCGCCAGCACCGACAATCCGGCCGTGCAGGCACCGGCGGTCGCGCCGGCGGACCTGCAA
>NZ_JBPGXU010000042.1:0-31839 GCF_056755675.1 Luteibacter sp. KNZ12-1A
CCTGCCCTCGGGAACCCCGCAACCCTGTGCGGGGGGGCCGCCGACTTTGGGGGCTACCCGGGGGCCGGGGGCTTGGTTCCGCAAATCAACCAGGGCCGTCTGGGGGGGCCCCCACCAAGCGCGGGACAACAAAAAAGCCCGCGATCGCTCGCGGGCTTTTTCTTCGCCTTGCGGCAACCGATTACTCGGCGACGGCAGCGGCCTTCTTCGCGGCCTTGGCGGCAGCGGCGGCGGCGACGTCTTCCTTGATGCGGGCAGCCTTGCCTTCCAGGCCACGCAGGTAGTACAGCTTCGCGCCGCGGACCTTGCCCTTGCGCTTCACTTCGACCGAGTCGATCGCACGGCTGTGCGACTGGAACACGCGCTCGACGCCGGTGCCGTGCGAGATCTTGCGCACGGTGAAGGCGGAGTGCAGGCCACGGCTGCGCTTGGCGATGACGATACCTTCGAACGCCTGGACGCGCTCGCGGTTACCTTCCTTCACCTTGACGTTGACGATCACGGTGTCGCCAGGACCGAAATCCGGCAGCTGGCGGGTGATCTGCTCGGCTTCGAACTGTTGGAGAAGTTTGTTCATGGCACACCTGTCGCAATTGTTTACGGCGACCGAGTTATTCGGCCGCACCGTTTGGCCGTGCATAGTCACGGCGGAATTCATCCAGCAATGCCCTCGACTCATCGTCGAGCGCACACTGCGTTAACAGATCCGGCCGGCGTAGCCAGGTACGACCCAGCGACTGCTTGCGACGCCAGCGACGGATAGCCGCGTGATCGCCGGAAAGCAGCACCTCCGGCACGCCACCCCATGCGTCGTGCTGCACGGGACGGGTGTAATGCGGGCAATCCAGCAAGCCATCCGAGAAGGAGTCCTGCTGGGCGGATTGCGCGTCGTTCAACGCGCCTTCCTGTAGACGACCCACCGCATCGATGATCACCGCTGCGCCGAGTTCACCGCCAGACAGCACATAATCGCCGATTGAGAGCTCCTCGTCGACCTCGTGCTCGAGCAGGCGTTCGTCCACACCCTCGTAACGTCCGCAGATGAGGGCGATTCGCGGCATCTCGGCCAGCGCTTCCACCCGCTTCTGCGTCAGCCGCGCACCTTGCGGGCTGAGGTAAATCACGTGCACCGGTTCCGGTGCCGCCTCGCGAATCGCCGCGAGCGCCGCCCGCAATGGTTCGATCAGCATCACCATGCCCGGTCCACCCCCGAAGGGCCGGCCGTCCACGGTGCGGTAGTTGTCGGTGGCGAAGTCGCGAGGGTTCCAGGCTTCCACCTGTAACAGTTCGCGCTGCTGCGCCCTGCCGACCACCCCGATCGCGGCCGACTGGCGGACGAAATCGGGAAACAGCGAAACCACGTCGATGCGCATGATCTTCAGGTATCGCTGTTCAGAACTCGGGGTCCCAGTCCACCACGATGCGCCCGGCGTCGAAATCGACCGAATGCACGTAGGGGCCCTGGACGAACGGAATCAATCGCTCCCTGTCGCCGTCCTTCACCACCATGACGTCGTTGGCGCCGGTGGCGAAAAGATGGCTCACCCGTCCCAGGTTCGTGTCCTCCGTGGTGACGACCTCGAGACCCTCGAGGTCGGTCCAGTAGAACTCGCCCGGCGAGGGCGGCGGCAGCGTATCGCGCGAGACCGTGATCTCGCAGCCGACCAGCGCAGCCGCCTGGTCGCGATCCTCGATACCCGGCAGGCTGGCGACAATGCCCTTGCCCTGCGCGCGTCCTCGGATTCCGTCCATCTCCCGCTCCACGCCCGGCGCGGTCAGCAGCCAGGGCTGGTAACGGAAAATCTGGATGCGGGGCTCGGTCCAGCTTTCGAGCTTGACCTGACCCTGCACGCCGTGGAGCCCGACAATGCGTCCGACCCGGACGCGCTTACCGGACTCCGTCGACATCAAGCAGCCAGCTTGCCGGCTTCCTTCACGAGGGCACGGACCTTGTCGGTCAGCTGCGCACCCTTCGCCACCCAGGCCTGGACCTTGGCGACGTCGAGTTCGAGGCGCTTGTCGGCGCCCGAAGCAACCGGGTTGTAGTAGCCGACACGCTCGATGTTACGACCGTCGCGCGGGCTGCGCTGGTCGGTCACGACGACGTGATAAAACGGACGGCCCTTGGCGCCACCGCGCGAAAGACGAATCTTGACCATAAGTTACGAGCTCCAGAATGCCGCAGACCGGCAAGGCGCGCGCGAGAAGCGGGCGCGGTAAAGCCGGACATTTTAGCGAAAGTTTCCAAAAATGGAAGGGGGTTCAGCCCCTTCCGTGAATAGCGCTCAGCGCGGCGGCATCATCCCGCCCATGCCGCCCATGCCCTTCATGGCGCCGCGCATCTGGCGAAGCAGACCCTTGCTGCCACCCTTGGACAGCTTGGACATCATCTTTTCCATCTGCATGAACTGCTTGAGCAGGCGGTTCACGTCCGCCGGCTGGGTACCCGAGCCCCTGGCGACGCGAGCCTTGCGCGATCCATTGAGGAGATCCGGGTGACGGCGCTCCTTCTTGGTCATGGAGCCGATGATGGCGACCATGCGCTTGAGTTCGTTGTCGTTGACCTTGGACTTCACGCTGTCCGGAATTCCGGACATGCCCGGGAGTTTGTCCATGAGGCCGGCCAGGCCGCCCATGTTGCTCATTTGCTCGAGCTGGTCGCGCATATCGTTGAGATCGAAGCGCTTACCCTTGATGACCTTTTCGGCGAGCTTCTGCGCCTTTTCCTGGTCGACCTTGCGCTCGACTTCCTCGACCAGCGACAGGACGTCGCCCATGCCGAGGATGCGCTGGGCCACGCGGTCCGGGTGGAAGGGCTCCAGGGCGTCGCTCTTCTCGCCGGCACCGAGGAACTTGATCGGACGGCCCGTGATGTAACGCACCGACAGCGCCGCACCGCCGCGGGCGTCGCCATCGGTCTTGGTCAGCACGACGCCGGTGAGCGGCAACGCGTCGGCGAAGGCCTTGGCCACGTTGGCGGCGTCCTGGCCCGTCATCGAATCGACGACGAACAGGGTTTCGATGGGGTCGAGGGCGCCATGGAGGGCCTTGATCTCGCCCATCATCGCCTCGTCGACGTGCAGACGGCCGGCGGTATCGACCAGCAGCACGTCGATCACCTCGCGCCGGGCGGCGGCAACGGCCGCCTTCGCGATGGCGACGGGGTCCTGGCCGGCTTCCGAAGGGAAGAACGAGACCTCGACCTGGGCCGCCAGCGTGCGCAGCTGTTCGATCGCCGCCGGACGGTAGACGTCGCAGCTGACGACCATCACGCGCTTCTTCTTGCGCTCCTTGAGGAACCGGGCGAGCTTGCCCACCGTGGTGGTCTTGCCGGCGCCTTGCAGGCCCGCCATCAGCACGACCGCCGGCGGTTGCGCCGCCAGGTTCAGTTCCGTATTGGCGGCGCCCATCAGGGTGGTCAGTTCGTCGCTGACGACCTTGACCAGGGCCTGGCCGGGCGAAAGGCTTTTCAGCACTTCCTGGCCGACCGCGCGCACCTTCACGCGCTCGATGAGCGCCTTCACCACCGGCAGGGCCACGTCGGCCTCGAGCAGGGCGATGCGCACCTCGCGCAGGGTCTCGCGGATGTTTTCCTCGGTCAGCCGGCCGCGACCACGCAGGCGGTTGACGGTTTCGGAAAGGCGTTGGCTGAGCGATTCGAACATGGGGATTCGGGTCGGAATGCTGTAAACGACGGATTATAGCGGACTCCCGCCATGCCGCGACGCTTCGAATGCCAACGTGTCGCATTCACGCTGCGGGATGGCTATGCCACACTGCGCGTCCATGATCGTCACCATCCTCTCGCTGGCCGCCGTCGCCTTCTACCTGTCCGCCGCGGGCGTGCTCGCGCGGCCGCTGGCGACAGGCGGACAACCGCTGGCCCGCGTCGGCATGGCACTGGCGACGATCGCCGCACTGGCGCATGCCGCGCTGCTGCTCACGGCGCATCGCGGCACCCTGGACCTGCACTTCTTCGCCGCCCTGTCGCTCGTCGCCTGGATCGCCTCGGCCCTGACCCTGGTGGTCAACCTCTCGCGGCCCGTCGCCGGGCTGGGCATCCTGATCTTCCCGCTGTCCGCCGCCTTCCTCGCCGTCGATGCCTTCCTGGCGCCGCGCACGGCGCCGGAGTCGATGAGCTGGCAGATCGAATTGCACGTGACGATCGCGGTGTTCGCCTTTGGCATCCTCTCGATCGCCGCGGCGCTGGCGATCCTGCTCGCGATCCAGGAACGCGCGCTGCGCCGCAGCCGCTTCGGGCACTGGCTGCGCGCCCTGCCCCCTCTCACGCTCACCGAGGTGCTGCTGTTTCGCCTGATCGCGGTGGGTTTCGTGCTGCTGACGCTCACGCTGATCACCGGCGCGCTCTTCGTCGGCGACCTGTTCAGCCAGCACCTGGTGCACAAGACGGTGCTGTCGATCATCGCCTGGATCGTCTTCGGGGTACTGTTGTGGGGCCGCTGGAAATACGGCTGGCGTGGCATCCGCGCGGTCTACCTCACCCTGATCGGCATGGGCATCCTGCTGCTTGCCTTCTTCGGCACCAAGGCGGTGCTGGAACTGATCCTGCACCGCACGGCGTAGTTGCCGCGTCCGTCCAGTGCGAATCCGCCGTGGTGGAGGGGTGGGAGCCGACCTTGTCGGCGATGGGTGCTTGCCTCGACCTGGCCCGCTGCCGCGGGATCGCCGACAAGGTCGGCTCCCACCATGCTTGCCTCGACCTGGCTCGCCGTCACTCCCGGCTGGCGTCGATCGCTTGCGAGAGGCGTTCCACGCCGATGACTTCCATCTCGCCCACCCGTCCGCGCTTGGGAGCGTTCGCCGCCGGAACCACGGCGCGGCGGAAACCGTGCGTCGCCGCCTCCTTCAGGCGTTCTTCGCCATTGGGCACCGGCCGTATCTCGCCGGATAGGCCGACCTCGCCGAAGGCGATGGATTTTTCCGGCAAGGGCCGGTCGCGCAAGCTCGACAGGACCGCCATCAGCACCGGGACATCCGATGCGGTTTCCTGCACACGGATACCGCCGACCACGTTGACGAAGACGTCCTGGTCGTAGGCGGCCACGCCACCGTGGCGGTGCAATACGGCGAGCAGCATCGCCAGACGATTCTGTTCCAGGCCCAGCACGACGCGGCGAGGATTGCCCAACGACGATTGGTCGACCAGCGCCTGCACTTCCACGAGCAGCGGACGGGTGCCCTCGCGGGTCACCATCACGGCGCTTCCGGCCGTGGGGCCGGCGTGCGCGGAAAGGAAAATCGCCGACGGATTGGGGACCTCGCGCAGACCCTTCTCGGACATCGCGAACACGCCGAGTTCGTTCACCGCACCGAAGCGGTTCTTGAAGGCTCGCAGCACGCGGAAGCGGCTACCGGATTCGCCCTCGAAATACAGCACCGCGTCGACCATGTGTTCGAGCACGCGCGGGCCGGCGATGCCGCCCTCCTTGGTCACATGCCCCACCAGGAACACCGAGGTACCGGTCTCCTTGGCGAAACGCGTGAGCTTTGCCGCCGATTCGCGCACCTGGCTGACCGATCCCGGGGCCGCCGTGAGCAGCTCCGTCCAGATCGTCTGGATCGAGTCGATCACCAGGACCCGCGGCCGGGCCGACGCGGCTTGCTCCAGGATGCGCTCGATGCACGTCTCCGCCAGCGCATGCAGTGGGGCGAGCGGAAGATCCAGTCGCTGGGCGCGCCCGGCGACCTGCGCCAGCGATTCTTCGCCGGTGACGTACAGGCTAGGCAGGACCGCGCCCAACGTACCGAGCATCTGCAGGAGCAGGGTCGACTTGCCGATGCCGGGATCGCCACCGATCAGCACCACCGATCCATCGACCAGGCCGCCACCCAGAACGCGGTCCAGTTCACCGATGCCCGTGTTCGTGCGCGCCTCGGCGGTAAGCAACACCTCGGTGAGCGGCGTGATCCTAGGCGCGCCCGCCGCCTCGCCGGCGTAGCCGCCACGACGCGCACCGGTCGACACCGCGTTCGGCTTCGCCGCCTGGACGACGAACTCGGACAGGACGTTCCATTCGTTGCACTCGGCACACTGGCCCTGCCACTTGCTGTGTTCGGCGCCGCACTGGGTGCAGACGTAGGCGGTCTTGGCCTTGGCCATCGTTCGAGATATCCGTGGAAAAGTAGACGCTATATAGCGCGTGGCCGTCGCAAGGGACGATACGCGAAGAACTCGGCAGCGGTCATGCCTCGTCTTCGACGAAGAGCACGCGCCGGGTCATGCCACAGGTGAGATCGTAGGAGATCGTGCCGGCCGAGGCCGCCACGGTTTCCACCGGCAGGCCATCGCCCCACAGCGTCACCCTGTCGCCGACACGCGCATCCGGGACCAGGCGCAGGTCCAACGTGATCAGGTCCATCGAAACCCTTCCGACCAGCGGCGCGATCCGCCCGTTGACCAGCACCGGCGTGCCGACCATGGCGCTGCGTGGGTAGCCATCGCCGTAGCCGATCGCGGCGACACCGACCGCCATGTCCTCGGGACAGACGTAGGTGCCGTTGTAGCCCACGCGCTCGCCTTTCGCGAGGTGGTTGATCGCCACGAGGCGCGTCGTCAGCGACATGGCGGGACGGAAACCGAAATCGGCGCCCGAACGTCCTTCCACGACCGACAATCCGTACAACAGGCCACCGGTGCGCACCCAGTCACCACGCGCGTCCGGCCAGCCGAGCACGGCCGCCGAGTTGGACAGCGCGTGCGGGCCCTGGAGACCCTCGGTGGCCTCCCTGAAGCGGGCGATCTGCAATGCGGTGTCTCGTCCTTCGAACTCCTCCGACGAAGCGAAATGGGTCATGAGGCCTACCTCGCGATCGATCGCGGGCATCGCGAGAACGGCGGCATGGACCTCGCGAGCGCGCTCCGGTGGAAAACCGAGCCGGTGCATGCCGGTATCCACCTTGATCCAGACCCGCAGCGGTCCACGAGCCGGATCGGCTCTGGCCAGCCAGGGCAACTGTGCGTCGTGATGGATCAACGCCTCCAGATGCAGGCGCTGCATCTCGGCGATGTCGGAGGGCGTGTCCGGCCCGGAAAGCACGACGATCCGTTGCCGATGCCCCGCCGCGCGCAAGCGCAAGCCATCGGCGATGGCCGCCACGGCAAACGCCTCGGACTCGCCATCGAGCGCGCGGGCCACGCGTTCCAGCCCATGGCCGTAGGCATCCGCCTTGACCACCGCCATGACCCTGGCGCTGCCCGCGAGCTCGCGGACGCGGGCGAGGTTGTGGCGCAGGGCACCGAGATGGATGGTCGCGACGGTGGTACGGCTCATGGCTATCGAAGCAACGCGGTAGTGATCGGTCGCCCAGTCTAGCCGTAACGATTGGGCGACCGTATGGCGCAAAGATGGCGCGTCACGGCGGATAGCGCGTCCCCCTGCGTCCCCCAGGTTATCGAGCGAGGTCGAAGTCCGCCGACGATACCCACCCGCGATTACCGTGTTCGTCCTCCACTTCCCACATGAGTCCGATCCGGTCGCCCGTCGGGTATACGAGCATGCCGGGTTCGAGCGAGCGGATCGTGTTGCCCTTGCCGTCCGCCTTGGCGGACATGCGGCTGGCGACGCGCATCGTGCCGGACTGCCGGCTATTCGCCGCCGACGCATCGGACGGCAGGCCACCCAACTCGGAAACCAGCTTGGTATACGCGTCGAGGTAGGCCATGGTGATGACCTGCCCCTGGGTGGTATTCGTGTATCCGCCGAGGCCCGCGGAGCCCAGGCTCTGGCTACCCCACATATTGCCCTGGCCTCCGAACCCGATATCGTTCTTCTCGCCGTGCCCTTCCACCATCGCCACCTGCTCGGACGAACGCACGTCCGTGACGGTAAGAGTGACGTCGGCGGTCTTGGAGCTGAGCTTGACCGAGCCGGCGATACGTCCCGCCGTCCCGCCGAGCACGCTCTGCGCGAGGCCGGAAATGCCACCGCCGCCGGCATCGCGATTGCTGTCGACGAGGTCGGGCACGAGCACGTAGTCGGCCGCCTTCACCTGACCCTTGCCGATGTTCGAGCCCCCACGCAATTCGCCGCCCGACGCCAGCGCGCGTTCACGCATGGCGGCGTCCATGCCACTGCTGCGATCGACGAGGGTGAAACAGCCCGACTTCGAGACGAACACCTTGATGAGCTTCGACGGCGCCGGGAGTTGCTGCCCCGTCCACCACTTCAAGCCCGCTTCCGGTTCGATGACCGAAATGGAACCCAGCTTCTTCGCACAGTGGGGAATCTGCGCCACCTTCGCGTCGTGCTCCTTGTTCTTCTTGTTGAAGAAGGGCAATCCCGCATGGGCGGGCGAGGCCAGCGAGGCGCAGAACACCGCGGCCGCGACGACGGCGGCCGGCCTGATGAAAAATTCCATGGTCGATCCTTTGCTGAGGGCGACGGAAATGCTAAGGAACCGCAACCCGAAGGTCAGTAGGATGTCGTCCTAAAATTGGCAAGCGATTGCCCGCCACGATTCATCAGTGTCCGCTGTCGAGCACGCCGTCGATCGCCTTCTGGGACAGCGGCGCCATCACCTTGTAGCCCGCCGCGTTCGGATGCAGGCCATCGTCGCTGAGTTCCTTCCTCAAGGCGTCGTGGGCGTCGACCATCGCGGCGTAGTAATCGATGAAGGCCAGTTGCTCGCGCGCCGCGTATTCCCGAATCCATGCGTTGAGCGTACGGATCGTCGCCGGCGGCCGGCGCGCCGTCTGATCCTTCACCACGTAATCGTTGACAGGCAACAGCGAGGCCAGCACGACACGGATGCCGTGCGCGCGCGCCAGCTCCGTCATGGAGGCGAGGTTGTCCTCGATCATTTCCAGCGAGGAGGCACCGGTATTACCGGCAATGTCGTTGGTTCCCGCGAGGATCACCACCACCGCCGGCTTCAACGCGATCACATCCGCGCGGAAACGCACGAGCATCTGCGGCGTCGTTTGTCCGCTTATGCCCCGGTTGATGTATCCGCGGCCGGGAAAGAACTCGCCGACGGGACGCCCCCAGAAATCCGTGATCGAGTCACCCATGAACACCACGCGTTTCTCGCCGGGCTTCGGTGGCGGGTAGGTGGCGTTATCCCTGGCGTAGCGGGCGAGCAAGGGCCAGTCGTTGAGCCGTTGCTCGATGTCCGCGCGCTGGTCGGGGGTGGGATGTTCCGGAAGGACGATGCGATTCGCGGCCGACGCTGTCGCCACGGACGCCACGGCCAAGACGAGACAGCACACAGCCATCCAGAAACCGATGCGCTTCATCCCGGGTCCCCTCGCGTTCCTATCGTGCGGTCGTATGGTGGTGTGGGAGCCGCTTCAGCGGCGATGGGTGCTTGCCCCGACCTGGCCCGTTGCCGCGGGATCGCCGCTGAAGCGGCTCCCACAGGTCAAGCGGATCCCAGTGATCGAGGGGCTCCCACGGATCAAGCGGCTCCCACAGAAGATCGAGCGGCTCCCACGGCCTGGCGGTGCCTAGTCGAACGAGCCCACGTAGGAATCCGGCGCCCAATTCTCGAACTTCGTGTAGTGACCGAGGAAGGCCAGTTTCACCGTATCCGTGGGGCCATTTCGCTGCTTGCCGATGATGATCTCGGCCAGGCCCTTATCGGGCGATTCCTTGTTGTAGTACTCGTCGCGGTAGATGAACATGATCACGTCGGCGTCCTGCTCGATAGCGCCGGATTCTCGCAGGTCGGACATCATCGGGCGCTTGTCGGCACGCTGCTCCAGCGAGCGGTTCAACTGCGAGAGGGCGATCACCGGCACGTTGAGTTCCTTCGCCAGCGCCTTCAATCCGCGTGAGATCTCGGAGATCTCCGTCGCGCGGTTCTCGGAGTTGCCGGGTACCTGCATCAGCTGCAGGTAGTCGATGACGATGAGGCCCAGCCCGTGCTCGCGCTGCAAGCGGCGGGCTCGCGAGCGCATTTCCACCGGCGACATCGCCGGCGTGTCGTCGATGAAGATCTTCGCGTCCGAAAGCATGGTGATCGCGGAGGTGACGCGCGGCCAGTCTTCTTCCGCGAGATCACCGTTGCGCAGGTGCTGCGCGTGGACACGGCCCAGCGAGGAGATGAGTCGGAAGGCCAGCTGCGAGGCGGACATTTCCATCGAGAACACCGCCACCGCCTTCTTTCCACGCATGGCGGCGGCCTCGGCGAGGTTCAGCGCGAACGCGGTCTTACCCATCGACGGACGCGCCGCGATGATGACCAGGTCGGACGGCTGCAACCCGGAGGTCAGTTCGTCCAGGTCGGTGAAGCCCGTGGACAGGCCGGTGAGCTGCCCGCGCTTCTCGTAACGCTCGGTGAGCATGCGGAAGGCTTCGCCCACGGCCTCGCGCACCGACACGATGTCCTTCTTGCCACGGGCACCGGACTCGGCGATGCGGAAGACGCGCTGCTCGGCCAGCTCCATCACTTCCTGGACACTCTTGCCCTCCGGGCGAAAGCCGTCCTCGGTGATCGACGTACCGGCATCGATCAACTGCCGCAGCACGGACTTCTCGCGAACGATGTCGCCATACGCGCCGATGTTCGCGGCGCTGGGCGTCGAGTTCGCCAGTTCCATCAGGTAGGTGGCACCGCCGACCATCTCGGCGGTCTCGTTGGCGACGAACCAGTCGCCGAGCGTGATGGCGTCGCAAGGCATGCCCTTGTTCGCCAGTTCATTGATCGCACGCCAGATGAGGCGGTGATCCCTACGGTAGAAATCTTCCTCCGACAATTTGTCGGCGACCTTGTCCAGGGAATCCGGCGAAAGCATCAGGCCACCCAGCACGGCCTGTTCGGCCTCGATGGAATGCGGCGGAATGCGCAGTGAATCGATGGCGGAGGGCTCGCGACGGCGCTTGCGTTCGCCGCGCTCGCCTCGCTCGGGATTGAAGGACATGGATTACCTCGTGTTGCAGACGGCACCCACACCGGAACGGCTGGCCGCGACGTCGATCATACGCGGGCTCGTCTCACCCGTTGAGAGGATAAGTCTGTGGTAAATCTGTGGATAACTTGTGGGTGGAAACGAAAACGGGCGCCTTTCGGCGCCCGTCTCGGGATCGCGGGTGGCGCGGAGCTTACGCGCCGACGACCTTCACCTTGACCGTCTGCTGCACGTCGGCGTGGAGGACGATGACGACCTCGTATTCGCCCACGACGCGGAAGGGGCCTTCGGACTGGATCACTTCGCTCTTGTCGACGTCCAGACCCTTGGCGGTGAGCGCCTCGGCGACGTCACGCGGGGTGACCGAACCGAACAGCTTGCCTTCCGGCGACGCGTTCACTTCGATGGTGACTTCGGCGCCATCGAGCTTGGCAGCACGAGCCTCGGCACCGGAGAGCTGCTCCTTGGCCTTGGCTTCGTACTCGGCGCGACGGGCTTCGAACGCTTCGAGGTTGGCGGCGGTCGCGCGGGCGGCCTTGCCGGTCGGGAGGAGGAAGTTACGGCCGTAGCCCGGCTTGACAGTGACCTTGTCGCCGAGGTTGCCGAGGTTCTTCACCTTCTCGAGGAGGATGAGTTCCATGGGATGTTCCTTTTCGTTAGCACGGGATGGGCCCCGTGCAGCCAATAATGGTTGTCCGAGTGTCTTTCATCGGGCCCTTCCCGCTGACGGGAAGGGCCTGGAAGATCAGACGTCGTGGTTGTCGGTGTACGGCAGCAGCGAGAGGAAGCGAGCGCGCTTGATCGCGGTCGCCAGCTGGCGCTGGTAACGGGCCTTCGTGCCGGTGATGCGGCTCGGGACGATCTTGCCGTTTTCGGTGACGTACTGGCGGAGGGTGTTGAGATCCTTGTAATCGATCTCCTTCACGCCCTCGGCGGTGAAGCGGCAGAACTTGCGGCGGCGGAAAAACTTGGACATGGTTGTGATCCCCGATTAGTCGTCGCTGTCGCGATCGTTGTCGTTGTCGCGACCACCACGGCGGTCGTCGCCGTCGCTGTCGTCGTCACGGCGACGCGAACCCTTCTGCTCGTCCTTCTCCTTGCTCTTGAGGATGAAGGACTGCTCGACGTCGGCTTCGTCGCGACGGATCACGAGGTGGCGAAGGACGGCGTCGTTGAAACGGAAACCCGTCTCGAGCTCGTTCAGGACGCTCTGCGAAACCTCGATGTTCAGCATCACGTAGTGAGCCTTGGCGAGGTTCTCGATCGGGTAGGCCAGCTGGCGGCGGCCCCAGTCTTCGAGACGGTGGATCTTGCCGTTGTCGCCTTCGATCAGCGTCTTGTAACGCTCGATCATGGCGGGCACCTGTTCGCTCTGGTCCGGATGGACCAGGAACACGACTTCATAATGACGCATGGTGGCTCCTTGTGGATGCACCCCTTCCGGGGATGGCAGCCTCCCGCGCGTGGCGGTGAGGCAAGAAGACCCTCCTGAGAGAGGGCCAGCCGCGCATTGTAAGGAGAAACGGGGGGTTATCGCAAGCGACAGGCCGGAGGGGGCCTTGTGTGGGAGCCGGCCATGCCGGCGATTGCCGCTGGGTTACGCCGCTCCGCTGGCTTTTCGCCGCCGAAGCGGCTCCCACGGGACTTCCCACCACCCATGGCTGGCAGGCTGATCGATTGGGCCTTCGGCCCATGAAGTGGCTCAGGAAACGGTGAAACTCTCTCCGCAGCCGCATTCGCCCGTGGCGTTGGGGTTGTGGAAGACGAAGGACGCGTTGAGGCCCTGGCGCTGGAAATCGATCAGGGTGCCATCGACCAGCGGCATGCTCTTCGGGTCGACGACAACGCGGATGCCGTCGATGTCCAGCACCCGGTCGTCCTCGGCGACGGTGTCGGCCAGATCGACCACATAGCCGAAACCCGAGCAACCCATCCGCTTGACGGCGAAGCGCACGCCCGCGGCGTCGGGCGCCTTGGCGAGGAACGCGCGCATGCGGTCGGAAGCGGCGGCGGTGATCTGGATGCTCATGAAGACGTTTTCTGCCCGTGGTATACCGATGAACGGTGCCGTTCACGCGACCCTTACATTATCATGCAAGGTCGCGTCCTACGCGCCCTTAGATGCGGCGCCTCTTCTGGAGTTTCAATCGATGACGGTGGTAAGCGTCAAGCAGGCCCTCGCCGGCGGTACGACCGCGGGGGAACACGAAGTCACGGTCCGCGGGTGGGTACGCACCCTGCGCGAGTCCAAGGGCGGCCTCTCGTTCGTCAACGTGAGCGACGGCTCCTGCTTCGCCCCGATCCAGGTCGTGGCCACGTCCGATCTCGATAATTATGAGACTGACGTCAAACGTCTCTCGGCCGGGGCCGCCGTGATCGCCACCGGCAAGCTCGTGCCTTCACAGGGCAAGGGCCAGGCCTATGAGATCCAGGCCACCCGGATCGAAGTCACCGGTTTCGTCGAGAACCCCCTCACCTACCCGATCCAGCCCAAGCAGCACTCGATGGAGTTCCTCCGCGAGGTCGCCCACCTGCGCCCGCGCACGAACCTCTTCGGCGCCGTGACCCGCGTTCGTCACACGATGATGACGGCGATCCACCGGATCCTCACCGAACAGGGCTTCTTCTGGATCAATACCCCGATCATCACCACGTCCGATGCCGAGGGCGCGGGCGACATGTTCCGCCTGTCGACGCTCGACCTCGCCAACCTGCCACGCGACGACAAGGGCGGCATCGATTTCCGCAAGGATTTCTTCGGCCGCGAGGCTTTCCTCACCGTGTCCGGCCAGCTCAATGTCGAGGGCTATGCCCTGGCGATGAGCAAGGTCTACACCTTCGGCCCCACCTTCCGCGCCGAGAACTCCAACACCACGCGCCATCTGGCCGAGTTCTGGATGGTGGAGCCCGAGGTGGCCTTCGCCAACCTCGACGACAACGCCGACCTCGCCGAACTGTTCCTCAAGGGCATCTTCAAGGCCGTGCTCGATGAGCGCCCCGACGACATGGCGTTCTTCGCCGAACGCGTGCAGCCGGACGCCATCACGCGACTGGAAGCCTTCATCGCCAAGCCGTTCGAGCGTATCGATTACACCGAGGCCGTGGCGATCCTGCAGAAGTCCGGCAAGAAGTTCGAGCACCCGGTCGCCTGGGGCGTCGACCTCCAGACCGAACACGAGCGCTTCCTCGCCGAGGAACATATCGGCCGTCCCGTGGTCGTCATGAACTACCCCGAACAGATCAAGGCGTTCTACATGCGCCTCAACGACGACGGCAAGACCGTGGCGGCGATGGACGTGCTGGCTCCGGGCATCGGCGAGATCATCGGCGGTTCCCAGCGCGAGGAACGCCTCGACTACCTCGACCGGCGCATGGACCAGTTCCATCTCGACAAGACCACCTACGACTGGTATCGCGACCTGCGCCGCTACGGCACGGTACCGCATGCCGGTTTCGGCCTCGGCTTCGAGCGCCTGCTGGTCTACGTCTGTGGCCTGGCCAACATTCGCGACGCCATTCCGTATCCCCGCGCGGCAGGGAGTGCCGAGTTCTGACCCACTGAGACGATCATGCCCCCATCCCTCCCCCGTCTCCTGCTCCTCGCCCTGGCGCTCATCGCGCTGGGGGCTTGCCGCACGATCGTGCCGCCGAACTTCCGTCCGCCGGAGAACCCGACGAACACCATCGACATCGCCCGGAAGACGCTCGACGACGCGTCGCCTTGCTGCGGCAGCTTCGCCGACCTTTCCTACCAGGACATGCTGCCCTGGCAGCCGCAGCGGTTCGAACTGAGCAAGGACAGTCCCGTCGCCAACCTCAACGGCGACCGCAGCTACTTCCTCGCCTTCCGCCTGCCGCAGGGTGCGCACCTGCCCTACACCATCGCGATGAAGTCCGAGCTCAACGGCCGCTGGCTCAGTTCGAGCTACCTCTTCGCGCCCACGGTGGTGCTGCTGGACGACGCCTTCCAGCCGCTGCATTCGGAAGATATCCAGCTGTGCGAATACATCGGCTGGACGAGCGAGACGACGGGAGCGTTCGGCAAGTTCAAGGTCGTGGACGACAAGGCCCGCTACCTCGTGGTGTATTCGTCGGCGAAACAGCAGAAGAGCCAGACCTACTGGGAGCAGTCGCCCACCACGTTCTCGGCCGAGGCGCCGGTGAAGATGAACCCGGCGGGCAGCTTCAAGATCGCCCATGGTCCCGACGGCGTGCTGTATGTCGGCATGCAGAACGACACCTACAAGAAGGCGATCAACAACGCGGTCTGCTCGAAGGCCCAGCAGGGCAACGGCGTGATCTCGACGATCCGCGAGGTGGTCACCACCGACCTTCTCCGTACCGACGACACGAAGAAAGACAAAGAGAAAGGTAGCTGACCGACATGCAGACCGCGGTCTATCTCTACCTGCTGCTCCTGCTCGGCTCGGTCGCCTTCTTCGTCCTGCACTTCGTCGCGCAGTGGCGTTTCACCGCGTTGCTGCGCAAGCGTTATCCCGACCAGTGGAAGACCATCGTGGAGGCCGACACCGGCCGCCCCAACGGCATGGCCAATTGGCTGCGCGTGCGCCGCGTGCTGCGCTCGGACGCGCCGGCGCTGTTCAATGACGACGCCCTCAGCCGCTGGCAGGCCTGGTGGAAACGCTCGCCGTGGTTCGCCTGGCCGTGCTGGTTCATCGCAATGGCGATACAGTGGTGGGCAATGAAACAGGGCTGACCGCCCCACCCCCCTCACTCCAGGGAGCGCCGCATGGATCTTCGCCTCACCGGTCGTCACGCGCTGGTCTGCGGCGCTTCGCAAGGGCTCGGACGCGCCACCGCCTTCGAGCTGGCGGAACTCGGAGCCAGCGTCACCCTGCTCTCCCGCTCCGCCGATGCGCTCGTCGCGCTCGCCGCCGAGTTGCCGGCCACGCAACCCGGGCAGACCCATAGCCATGTCGCCGTCGACATGCTCGACACCGCCGCCCTGGCCCGGGCCATCGGCGAGGTGGTCAAGAACCATGCCGTACACGTGCTGGTGAACAACAGCGGCGGCCCCCCGCCCGGCCCGGTGTGGAACGCGGAGCCGGAGGCCTTCCTCACCGCGTACCGCCAGCACGTGATCGCCGCGCAGGTGATCACCCATGCCTGCCTTCCCGGCATGCGCGAGGCACGTTACGGCCGGATCGTGAACATCATCTCCACGTCCGTGAAGGAACCGATCCCCAACCTGGGCGTGTCCAACACCACGCGGGCCGCCATGGCCGGCTGGGCCAAGACCCTCGCCGCCGAGGTCGCACCCGACGGCATCACCGTGAACAACATCCTTCCCGGCTACACCCGTACGCCGCGGCTGGAGGCCCTGGTGAAAGCCAGCGTGGACGCCGGTCGCAGCCGTGACGAGGTCGAACGGGGCCTGCTCGCCAGCGTGCCCGCCGCCCGTTTCGGCGAACCGGCCGAAATCGCCGCCATGATCGCCTTCCTCGCCAGTCCAGCCGCGGGATACGTCAACGGCACCAGCATCTCCGTCGATGGCGGTCGCACCCGCGGCCTGAACTGACAGGCAGGCCATGATCGTCCTCGCCAACCTGATCGACGGGCATTCGCGCGCACCGCGAGGTGGCCGTTATCTGGACGTCGTCGATCCCGCGACCGGGCAAGCCTTCGCACGATGCCCGGATTCCGACGCCGCCGACGTCGCCGACACGGTGGATGCCGCGTCGCGTGCCGCGCCGGGCTGGGCGGCGATGCCGGCCGAACACCGTGCCCGCTGCATGCGGCGACTGGCCGATGCGATCGAGGCGCGGCTGGAATCCTTTGCCTCGGCCGAATCGCAAGACAGCGGCAAGCCACTGGCGCTCGCCCGCACGCTCGACATACCGCGAGCGGTGGCGAACCTGCGTTTCTTCGCGGCGGCGGCAGGCCAATGGAGCGCCGAATCGCATGCCATGGAACAAGGGGCCATCAACTACACGCTGCGCCTGCCGCTGGGCGTGGTCGGCTGCATCAGTCCATGGAACCTGCCGCTCTACCTGTTCACCTGGAAGATCGCCCCTGCCCTGGCCGCCGGCAACACGGTGGTGGCCAAGCCATCCGAAGTCACGCCGTACACCGCCTGGTTGCTGGGCACGCTCGCCGAGGAGGCCGGGTTTCCGTCCGGCGTGCTGAACATCGTCCATGGCAGCGGTCCGGCGGTCGGTGAAGCCATCGTCGTCCATGACACGGTGAAGGCGATCTCCTTCACCGGCAGCACGCGCACCGGCGTGGCCATCGCCGCGGCGGCGGCGCCACGCCTGAAGAAGGTCTCGTTGGAGCTGGGCGGGAAGAATCCGACCATCGTCTTCGACGATTTCGACTTCGCCGACGCATCGATGGCGACGATCGTCCGCTCGGGCTTCGCCAACCAGGGCGAGATCTGTCTTTGTGGATCGAGGCTGTTGGTCCAGCGCCCGATCTACGAACGTTTCCGTCGCGAATACCTGCAGCGCGTGCGGGCGTTGCGGGTGGGCGATCCGCTCGACGAGCGCAACCAGCTCGGCGCACTCGTCTCCAAGGCGCATTTCGACAAGGTCAGCGGCTGTATCGAGCGTGCCCGTGCGGAAGGCGGCAGCATCCTCGTCGGGGGCGATCAGGTGGATGTGGGAGGCCGTTGCACCGATGGCTGGTTCATCGCTCCGACGGTCATCGAGGGCCTCGGCCCCGACGCGACCACCAATCAGGAAGAAATTTTCGGCCCGGTCGTCACGCTGATCCCGTTCGATACGGAGGACGAGGCTTTGTCCATCGCCAACGGAACGCCCTACGGCCTTGCCGCTTCGGTGTGGACCCATGACGTGTCGCGCGCGCATCGTTTCCCTGCGCGGCTGGAGTTCGGCATCGTCTGGGTCAACTGCTGGATGCTGCGCGACCTGCGCACGCCGTTCGGCGGTACGAAGCAATCCGGCGTCGGCCGCGAAGGCGGCTTCGAAGCCATGCGTTTCTTCACCGAAGCCAGGAATATCTGCATCGACCATGGGCAATGACGTCATCCGCGCCGAGGGCGCACCCGCGCCGGTCGGCGCTTATCCGCACGCACGGCGTGTCGGTTCCCTTCTGTTCCTTTCGGGTATCGGTCCGCGAGTGCCGTCCACCGATGCCATTCCCGGCAACGTCGTCGACGACACGGGAAAGCTCGTGTCGTACGACATCGAGGCACAGTGCCGGCAGGTGTTCGCCAATGTACGCGCGGTGCTCGAAGCCAGTGGTGCGCGCTTCGAAGACCTGGTGGATGTCACGGTGTACCTGACCGACATGGGGCGCGACTTCGCCGCGTATAACCGGCTTTATGCGGAAGCGTTCCAGGGAGTGGATGCCTGCCGGACCACGGTGGGGATCCATGCGTTGCCTACACCGATAGCGATCGAACTGAAGTGCGTGGCGGCACTGGCTTCGTAGGCATCGCCGGCAAAGCCGGCTCCCACCCGTGCAAGAGCATCGCCGACAGGGTCGGCTCCCACCAGGTAGCTCAACCTGGTGGTGGGAGCCGACCCTGTCGGCGATCGGCCTAGGGGGTGACCATCCGCGCGCTGTCGAGACAGACCTTCAGCATCTCCCCGATCAGCACCTGCACGCTCGCCGCGCTCTTCGGCAGGTACTCGAACGAATCCTCGTCCATGTAGTTCAATTGCGCGAGCTCGAGTTGCACGGCGTCGATCCCGTGCGCGGGCTTGCCGTAATGACGGGTGATATAGCCGCCCTTGAAACGGCCGTTCACCGCGAAGGAATACTCGTCCTGCCCCTCCAGCACGGCGGCGAGTTTCGCCTGCAAGGCGGGCGAGCAGCTCGCGCCATCGGCCGTGCCGAGGTTGAGGTCCGGCAAGCGGCCCTCGAAGAGCATCGGCACATGGCTGCGGATGGAATGTCCTTCCCACAACACCACATGCCCGAACTCCGCTTTCAGGCGTGCCAGTTCGTCGGCGAGCGCGCGGTGATAAGGCTTCCACCACCGCTTCACGCGATCGGCGATTTCCGCCGCATCCGGCTCGGCGCCGGCGCGGTAGATCGGCTCGCCGTTGAACAGCACGGTGGGCACGAGGCCGGTCTCGCTCTGCCCCGGATAGAGGGCATGACCGTCGGCAGGGCGGTTCAGGTCGACCACGTAGCGCGAGGCGAACGGCTTGATCACGCTCGCGCCCATGCCACGGGCGAAATCGTACAGTTCGGCCACGTGCCAGTCGGTGTCCGGCGAGCGGCGCGCCGGACGCTTCATGCGTGCGGCGAGGTCATCGGGGATCGCGCTGCCGTTGTGCGGCAGGCTGATCAGGAGCGGCGCGGTGCCGCGATGAAGGGTGTACGGGCTCATGGCAAGAGTGTACCGCTCATCCGGGCACCCGATCGCCCATCAGCACCATTTCCTCGGCCGATGTCGGATGGATGGCCAGGGTGGCGTCGAGGTCGGCCTTGGTGGCGCCCATCTTGATCGCCACGGCGAAGCCCTGCAGGATCTCGTCCACGCCCGGACCGAGCATCTGCATGCCGACGATGCGGGAATCCTCCCCCACGCAGATCAGCTTGAAGCGCGTGGTGATCGGCCGATGCGCCAGCGCCAGCTGCATCGGTACGAACGACTGCTTGTAGAGGTGCACGTCGGCGCCGTATTGCTCGCGTGCCTGCTGCTCCGACATGCCGATGGTGCCCAGCGGCGGATGCGAGAACACCACGCTGGGAATGTTCTGGTAGTCCAGCTTCGCCTCCGGCTTGCCGCCGAACAGGCGATCGGCGAGCTTGCGGCCCGCCGCGACGGCCACGGGCGTCAGCGCCATGCGCTGGGTCACATCGCCCACCGCGTAGACACCGGGCACGTTGGTGTTCTGGTAATCGTCGATCTCCACGTGCCCGTCGTCGCCGGTGACGAGGCCGATGCGGCCGATGTCGAGCGAGGAGGTATCGGCATGCCGGCCCACGGCCCAGATCAAGGCGTCGTAGGGCCCCGGATGGTCGCCACGGTCGCAGTCCAGGAGGAGCACGCCGTCCTTCTCGTGCACCGCGTCGATCTGGCATTCGTAGTGGACACGGATGCCATGCTGGCGCATCTCGTCGCCGAGGCCATACGCCATTTCCTCGTCGAAGCCGCTCATCAGGCGGCCACGCACGTACATGTCCACGTCACTGCCCAGGGCGCGCAGCACGCCCGCCAGTTCCACCGCGATATAGCCGCCGCCCACGATGGCCGTGCGGCGCGGGCAGGCACGGAGGTCGAAGAAGCCATCGGATGTCATGCCGAGGTCGAAGCCCGGCTTGTCCAGTCGATTGGGCCTCGAACCGGTGGCGATGAGCACATGCGGCGCGGTCAGTTCGCGCGTGCCCGCCTGGACGCGACCGGGCGCGAGGAAGCGTCCGTATTCACGCAGGACGGTGATGTGGCCCGTGTCGAGCGCCTGCTGGTACTTCACCCGGATGCGCTCGACGTACGCCTGGCGCCGCTCGATGAAGCGGGGCCAGTCGAGGCTGCCGGGTTTGTCGTGGAAACCGTAGTCCACCGCGATGTACTGCGCCTCGGCCATCTGCGCCGCGTACCACATCGCCTTCTTCGGAACACAGCCGGAATTGACGCAGGTGCCACCCAGCTCGTTCGGTTCCAGCAGCGCGACCTTCGCGCCGTGCTTCGATGCCCTGATCGCCGCGGCGAGTCCGCCCGAGCCGCCGCCGATCACGATCAGGTCGAAAGCTTCCGAAGTCATGCCATGTTCCTTGGGATGGGGAGGAGACACCGTAGCAAATGCGACTGCGAAGATCCTCGCGTCTACAGCCCGAATCGCGCGGGTGAATAAGGCACCGGGTCCAGCGTCGGCGCCGGGCCCACGAGGAGACTGGCCACCAGTTCTCCCGTCGCCGCCGACATGCTGATGCCGAGCATGCCGTGCGCCGTCGCGTACACCAGGTTCGACCACCGCGCGCTCGGGCCGATGATCGGCACCTCGTCCACGCTCATCGGCCGCCAACCCCACCACGGCACGACCTCGCCGCGCCCTTCCGGCTCGCGAAGATAGGTGGCCGCGCCGCGCCGCAACGCATCGATGCGCAACGGGTTGAGGCCCTCGTCGAAGCCCGAAAATTCCATGGTGCTGCCAAGGCGGAATCCCGAGACCCAGGGGGTGACGCACACCGCGGCTTCGCGCAGCACCAGCGAATGACGCGGCGCGTGCTCGGGTGGCCGCTCCCAGGTCAGCGAATAGCCTTTGCCCGGCTGCATCGGCAAACGGATGTCGAGCAGCTTGCCGATCAACGGCGACCATGCGCCGAGCGCCATGACCACGCGGTCGCCCTGGAAGACGCCGCGGGTGGTACGCACATGGGAAACGCGCGCGCCGTCGAAGACGAAGGAATCCACCCGCGCACCGGTCTCGATCGCTCCGCCGAGTTCGCGCACCCGTCGCGCCAGTTCCGCGACATACCGGTCCGGTCTCAGCCGCGCGTCGCCCGGATGCAGCAAGGCGCCCACCACGCCATCGCGCAAGCCCGGTTCCAGCGCCATGGCCTCGTCGGCATCCAGTTCCCGCACGTCCATGCCGAGCCGGCGCAGCAGGTCCACGTGCGGCCGGTCGTCGCGTAGCGTGCGCGCCTGGCGATAAACGTAGAGTTCGCCCACTTCCTCGAATTCGCAGGCCATGCCTTCGCCGGCGATCAGGTCGCCCAGCAAGGTCCGTGAGCGGGCCAGGATCGCCCCTCTCGCCTCACCCGCTTGCCGGTACCGCGCCCAGGTGCAGTTCCGGGCGAAACCGAGCAGCCAGCGTGCCCGGGCCGCATCGGGACGCGGATTCACGTAGAGCGGCGCATCGCGCCGCAGCAGCGAACCCAGGGCCGTTCCGACCATGCCCGGCATGGTCAGCGGCCCCGCGTGGCTGGGCGTGATCGTGCCGCAGTTGCCGTGAGAGCTTCCGCTGCCGGGCTGGGCCTGTTCGAGCACCCGCACACTCGCCCCCGCCTTGAGCAGGTACAGGGCGCACGCGAGCCCGATCACTCCGCCACCCATGATCAGAACATCGCTTCGGGACCTGTCCATCCAGGCATTTTAGCGGCCCGGCCGCCCTTCACCGGGTGTCCCCGGCCTACAATTCGCGCGCTTTAGCAGGTATTCCACGCAACCCATTGATTTGATAACCTCGTTGCGCCGATCCTGACAGGGGAACGCCCGATGTCGCCAGCCACACGTCCTTTCCGCTTCCGAACCTGGCTCGGTTCCTTCGCCGTGGCCGCCGTCGTGACCTTGCTGGTCGCCTGCGGCAGCGCTCCGCACAAGCCCTCGTCCTCGCAGCGGCGGAATCCGGCTTCGGCGGTGCCGTTGGCGAAAAACCTGGGCTGGTCCACCAAGCCGGCCGATGCGCCGCCGGCCGATGCCGCCAACGATGTGCTCTTCCGTGCCATCGGCCTGGTCGGCACGCCCTACCGCTGGGGCGGCAATACCCCGCAGGGCGGTTTCGACTGCAGCGGGCTCATCAACTACATCTACCTGACCTCGACCGGGTTGCGCCTGCCCCGGACCTCGGCGGAGATGGCCGCCCTCGACAAGCCGAAGGTCGACGAAGCCGAGCTTTCCAGCGGCGACCTCGTCTTCTTCGGCCGCGGGCACATCACCCACGTAGGGGTTTACGTCGGCAAGGGTCGTTTCGTACATGCACCGAACTCGGGCGGTACGGTACGTTTGGACGACCTGGACGGCGCCTACTGGAAAGAGAACTTCGCCTATGGGCGCCGCGTCCTAAACTGAACGGACGGCAACGCGCCGGGCGCTCGTTCAACAATTGAATTGCGCGCGATTAAATTGCGTGCTTTACTCTCTTCCGTGACCGGCCAACCGGCCCTCCCCTCCCAGACGACAAAGGACAAACCCATGAGCAATATCTCCAAGTTCGACGGCGACGCCCTCTACACCGCGCATGCCAAGGTCGCAGGCGGCCGCAACGGTCACGTCAAGAGCGACGATGGCCGCATCGACATGGACCTGCGCCTGCCGAAGTCCATGGGCGGTACCGGCGAGGGCAGCAATCCCGAGCAGCTGTTCGCCGCCGGCTATGCGGCCTGCTTCGAAGGCGCGGTGCGTTTCGTCGCCGGCCAGAAGAAGGTCAAGGCCGACGACGCCTCCGTCGCCAGCAGCGTCAGCATCGGCAAGCGCCAGGGCAACGGTTTCGCCATCCGCGCCAAGCTCGAGGTGAGCCTCCCGGGTATCGACGACGCGACCGCGAAGGAAATCGTCGCCTTCGCCCACGAGAATGTCTGCCCGTACTCGCACGCCACGCGCGGCAATATCGACGTCGAGATTTCGGTGAACGGCCAGCCGGTGGTCTGAGACCTGTTTCAAGACCCGCTGGTTGAAACAACAACGGCGCCCTAGGGCGCCGTTGTTGTTTTCGAGGTCATCGCGAATCGCCGACAGGGTCGGCGATTCGGTGGTCCTCAGTGCGCGGCGTCGCCGTTGGGATGGGCGTGCCCGTGCGCGATTTCCTCTTCCGTCGCGTCACGCACGGACTGCACGTCGACGTGGAAGTTGAGCGTCTTGCCCGCCATGGGGTGGTTGAGGTCGATGTCGACGACGCTGGAACCGATCTTCTGCACGACGACCACGCGGCTACCGCCTTCCTTCAACGAAAGCACGGTGCTGTCGCCGGCCTTCAGGCCCTTGCCCTGCTGCGGGAAGTACTTCTTCGGCACGCGCTGGGTCATGCCTTCCTGGCGTGGGCCGTAACCTTGCTCCGGAGCGATCTCGACATCGAAGGTGTCGCCGACCGACTTGCCTTCGAGACCGGCCTCGAGGCCGGGGATCAGCTGGCCATGGCCGAGCAGGATCCACAACGGCTCGCCGCCCTCGATCGAGCTTTCGACCTTCTCGCCATCGACGGTGAGGGTGTAATGGAACGAGATGACCTTGCCCTTGCCAGCCTGCATGTTCGTTTCTACCGGAGGAAAACGGGGGATTTTAGCCGTGCCCGGTCGTGGCGTCACGTCGGACCACGGCGGCGGCCGAAGCCGACGCCACGGGCCTCCGGCCCGAGCCAGGTCAGCAGCGCCAGGAGCAAGGCCACGACGGCGATCCAGGTCGACATCGCGAAGGCGAAATCGCCGCCTCGCTGGCTGGCCAGCCAGGTCTGCGCGGTGGCGGTGATCGCCGCGAGCAGGTTGCCCATCTGGTAGGCGAAGCCCGGCAGGGTGCCACGCACGGCATCCGGCGCCAGTTCATTGAGATGGGTGGGCACCACGCCCCACGCACCCTGCACCATCACCTGGATGAGGAAGGCGCCCAGGCCGAGCAGGAGCAACGACCCGCCGTACATCCACAGCGGAACCACCGGGATCGCCAGCAGCGCCGCGATGATGATCGCCTTGCGCCGGCCGATCCGCTCGGAGAGCGAACCGAAGGTCAGGCCACCGGCCAGCGCGCCGAGGTTGAGCAATGCCGTGAGCAGGAACGCGGTGCCCGAGCCGGCGGGGATTCCCAGGGTCTCCTGCACGAAGGTCGGATACATGTCCTGCGATCCGTGGCTGAACATGTTGAACGCCGCCATCAGGAGCATGAGGTAGACGAACAGTTTCCAGTGCCCGCGCATGGAAACGAAGACGCTCTCGCGTGCCTGCGAGCGGCGGCTCTCCCATACCGGCGACTCGGGCACCTTGCGCCGGATGTACAAGACCAGCAGTGCCGGCAACGCGCCGACCACGAAGAGGCCACGCCAGCCGATGTGGTCCACCAGCAACCAGTTGGCGAGCGCCGCGAGGAAGAAGCCACACGGATATCCGCTTTGCAGCAGGCCGGAAACGAAGCCGCGCGATTTGGCCGGGATCGATTCCATCGCCAGCGACGCCCCGATGCCCCACTCGCCTCCCATCGCGATGCCGAAGAGGAAGCGCAGGCCGAGCAGCACGCCCAGCGATGGCGAGAACGCGCAGGCCACCTCCAGCAGCGAAAACAGCACGATGTCGAACATGAGCACCGGCCGTCGCCCGTAGCGGTCGGCCAGGCGGCCGAAGATCAAGGCGCCGATCGGCCGCGCGGCCAGGGTGAGGAACAAGCCATAAGTCACCTCCTGCTTGGGCACGTGGAACTCGTTGGCCACGGCGAGGATGACGAAGGTCAGCAAGAAATAGTCGAAGGCGTCGAGGGTCCAGCCCAGGAAGCTGGCGATCACGGTATGCCGCTGCGTGTGGTCGAGTTCGCGCAGCGCGGCGGGAAGCGGCATGAGAATTTCCTCAACGATCGGGCGGCGCCGAGGCTAGCACAGCGCTAAGATCCGACGTGCGCCTCACGGCGCAATGACGGCATGCCACTACACTGGTGGCCACCACGACAGACGGAGGACTCATGAAGTACTCGCGATCGATCGTTTCACTCGCGTTGCTGGCCGTGCTCGGCATCGGCACGGCGTCCGCGCAGTCGGAAAACAGCGGAGCACCGGCCTTTTCCGACATCAGCAAGGATGGCAAGGGCATCAAGCGCAGCGACATTCCCAAGGATGTCGAGGCACTCAAGCAACTGCGTGCGCACTTCCCCGAAGCCGATCTCAACCACGACGGCAAGGTCGACAAGGGCGAGTACGACGCCTATGTCAACAAGAGCAACCAGCCGCAGCAACAGCGCTAGTATCCAAGGCCGCGTGCGGTCGTCGTACGCGGCCCTTTCTAAGGATGGACCACCACGCATGATCCCCGACAGCCGGACGAGGCAGCGCATCGCCTCCCGATTCAGCCGCCGCGGCGACCGGATCTACATCCACGGCAAGCTGGCCACCGATCCCGTGTACGCCGCCGCCGCGCAGGCCATCGCCGGCCGGCGCCTGCCCCTGCTCGACATCGGCTGCGGCCTGGGCCTGCTCGGCCATTACCTGCACGCCTGCGATGCGCTCGACGGCTACGTCGGCCTCGATCACGACGCCCGCAAGATCGCCATGGGCCGCGTGGCCGCGGAACGTGCCGGGCTGGGCGACGAGATCGCCCTGCGAGAGGGCGATGCGGCCACGCCGCAAGCCCTGCGCGGCCACGTCGCCATGCTCGATGTCCTGCATTACCTGCCGGAGGAGCGCCAGGGCGAACTGCTGGCCTTCGCGGTGGACCACCTGGCGGACGACGGCGTGCTGATCCTGCGCAATGTCATCCGCGACGGCTCCTGGCGCTACCGGGCCACGGTCTGGGAAGAGAAATTCATCAAGGCGGTCGGCTGGATCCCGGGCGGCGCGCAATACTTTCCGACCGAGGACGACATCCGCGGGGTGCTCGAACCACGAGGGATACGTGTCGATTTCCGGCCGCTGTTCGGGCGGACGCCGTACAACAGCTACCTGATGACGGCCTCCCGCCAGGCCTGAACCGGCGGGCACCCATTGTGCGCCGCAATAAGGTATACTTGGCGGGTCGTGCTTGCGCTCCGACTCCCTTGCGGACCCCCGGCGTGGAGATTTTCCCGCCCGTTCCCCCACCTCCGGAAGCGCGCACGACACCGGCCAGCCTGCTGTCTTCGTCATGGTTCGCGGCCGCCAAATCCATAACTCGCAGCGCGGTTCCAGGGAACGCTCGGGTCACGCAGGAGTTTCTCCATGTCTTTCGATTCGCTGGGCCTTGCGCCCGCGTTGCTGCGCGCGTTGTCCGAGGCAGGCTATGAAAAGCCGACGCCCATCCAGGCCGCCGCCATCCCCGAAGTCCTCGCCGGCCACGACCTCATGGCCGCCGCGCAGACCGGCACCGGCAAGACCGCCGCGTTCGCCCTGCCCGTGCTACAGCGCCTCGCCCGCGAGGAACGCAACGAAGGCCGCCGTCCGATCCGCGCGCTCATCCTCACGCCCACCCGCGAACTCGCCGCCCAGGTGCAGGAAAACCTGCGCGACTACGGCAAGTACGTGCGTCTCTCCAGCACCGTGATCTTCGGCGGTGTCGGCATGGGCAACCAGTTGCAGGCCCTGCGCCGTGGCGTCGATATCGTCGTCGCCACGCCGGGCCGCCTGCTCGATCACATGCAGCAGCGCTCGGTCGACCTGTCGAAGGTCGACGTACTCGTCCTCGACGAGGCCGATCGCATGCTCGACATGGGCTTCCTGCCGGCGCTCAAGCGCATCCTCGCCGCCGTGCCGCGCCAGCGCCAGACGCTGCTGTTCTCGGCCACGTTCGCGCCCGAGATCAAGGCCCTCGCCCAGCAGTTCATGCGCGAGCCGCGCGAGATCTCGACCACGCCGGCGAACACCGTCGCCAATACCGTGACGCACGTTGTGCATCCGGTGGATGCGGCAGCGAAGCGCGACCTGCTGCTGCACATCCTGTCGCAGGACAGCCGTCGCCAGACGCTGGTCTTCGGCCGTACCAAGCACGGCGCGGACAAGCTCGTCCGTCACCTCGAACAGTCCGGCGTCAAGGCCGCGGCGATCCACGGCAACAAGAGCCAGAACGCGCGCACGCGTGCGCTGTCCGACTTCAAGTCGGGCCGTGTCACCGTCCTGGTCGCGACCGATATCGCCGCTCGCGGCATCGACATCGACCAGCTGCCGGTGGTGATCAACTTCGACCTGCCGATGGTCGCCGAGGATTACGTGCACCGTATCGGCCGTACCGGCCGCGCCGGTGCCGAAGGCCAGGCCATCTCGCTGGTCAGCCACGACGAATCGGGCCTGCTGCGCGACATCGGTCGCCTGCTGAAGACCGACCTCTCGATCAGCAACGTGCCCGGCTACGAGCCGAGCACGCCGCTGCGGCTGGATGCGGGTGCGCCGCGCCCGAAGCAGCAGCAGCGCCAGCCGCGTTCGCAGAGCGGCGGTGGCCAGGGTCGTCCTGGCGGTAGCGGTGGCCAGTCGCGACAGGGCGGCGGCAACGGCGGCGGACGCCCGCCGGCACACCGTCCGCACGGCCACTCGGCCGCGGGTACGGGCGAGAACACCGGCAGCCACAAGCGCCGTCGCCAGCGTCGTGGCCCCGCCACGAACAAGGCCTGATGGCCTAGCCGCATGGGCGATGGTTCGCCCATGCGGCAATCCGGATCATGGGTGCTGGCAGGTTTTCCCACCCAGGTAGTTCCGCATGACCCGATTCCATCGTTACAGCGTCGCCGTGCTGCGCACGGCGTTCGGCGCCCTTTTCACCTTTTCAGGCCTCAACCACATCTTCGCCTTCTGGCAGCCACCGGCACCGCATACCAGTGGCGGCCGCGCGTTCATCGCGGGGCTGGAAGCCAGCGGTTTCGTGGTGCCGCTGATCGGCGTGGTCTTCGTCTACGCCGGCGTAGCCTTGATGGCGGCGCGGCTGGTGCCGCTCGCCCTGCTCCTGCTGGCCGCTCCGGTCGTCGCGATCTTCGGTTACCACTTCGTCACCGAAGGCCGTACGCTGGGCCCGCACGTGCTCGTGCTGGCCGTCTATCTCCTGCTCGCCTGGCAGGAACGCGGTGCATGGCGCGCGTTGTTCACCGCGGAACACGACACGCCCGCGTCCGGTGAATCCTCGCCGCTCAGCCCTGCGTTCTGATCTTCGCCGTGAGGACGTGGTCCTCCCACAGGCCGTCGATCTTGAGGTAACGCTTCGCATAACCCTCCTTCTCGAAGCCGAGGCGTTCGAGAAGGCGTCCACTGCGATCGTTGCGCGGCATGTAGTTCGCCATCACCCGATGGAAATCCAGCGGACCGAAGGCATAGCGGATGCCGGCATCGATGGCCTCGTACATCAGCCCCTTGCCTTCATGCCGCCGTGCGATGCCGTAGCCGAGGTGGCAGGCCTGGAACACGCCGCGCACCACGTTCGCGAAGGTGAAGCTGGCGATCATCTCGCCACCGTCGGGCGACAACACCGCGAAGGGATAGCCACGGTCGGCACGCGCCGCCTCGAGGCCCGCCTCGATCGCCTGGCGGCACCCTTCCAGCGAATAATGCGATGTCGTGCGCAAGGGTTCCCAGGGCGCGAGATGGTCGCGATTCTCCGTGCGATAGCGCTGCAGGAGTTCCGCTTCCTCCACGTCGAGCAGCCGGATCACGGTGCGCGACGTCCGCATCCTTATCGGTTCGCTCATGGGATCAACGCTTTCGCGTGGTGACGCAGGTGATCCTCGATGAAGGTCTGGATGAAGTAGTAACCGTGGTCGTATCCCGGGCGCATGCGCAGGTCGAGCGGCTGTCCGGCCTCTTCACACGCGGCCTCGAAACGCTGTGGCTGCAACTGGTCGAGAAGGAACCCATCGGCCTCGCCCTGGTCCACCAGGATCGTGCCGTCGAAGCGGGCACCTTCCTCCACCAGGCGGGTGGCGTCGTATTTCGCCCAGCGGGAGCGGTCCGCGCCGAGATAGCGGGGAAAGGCTTTCTGGCCCCACGGGACACTGGCGGGAGCGACGATCGGCGCGAAGGCGGACAGCGAGCGGTAGCGACCGGGGTTCCGCAGGGCGACCACCAGCGCGCCATGGCCACCCATGGAATGGCCGAAAATGCCCTGCCGCCCCATGTCCAGCGGAAAACGTCCGGCTACGAGGCGCGGCAGTTCGTCCACCACGTAGCTGTACATGCGGAAGCGCTCGTTCCACGGCGCCTCGGTGGCGTCGAGATAGAACCCGGCGCCCTCGCCGAACTCCCAATCGCCCGTGGCGCCCGCCAGCCCGGTGTCGCGGGGGCTCGTGTCGGGCATCACCAGGGCCAGGCCCAGTTCCGCCGCCATGCGCTGCGCACCGGCCTTGATCGTGAAGGTCTCGGCGGTACAGGTCAGTCCGGCGAGGAACCAGAGCACCGGGACGGGACCGTTTTCCGCGGCAGGCGGCAGGTAGACGGCGAAACGCATGGTTCCCCCGCAAGCGTCCGAAACATGCGAATAAAAGCCCTGAACGCCGCCGAAGCAACGCTGTTCCGACACGGTCTCGATCGCCGTCATGTGCCCGTCCCTTATCGAAGCTGACCGAAGAGTGTAACGCCGTCACGCCCGGCGGCCACGACCCACGGCGAACCACGCATATCGCTGCTACAATACGTTTACTGCCCGGCGCCGAATGTCGCCGCCGCGCCCCCTTTGAGGTCGCCATGTCATCCCCCGATACAAATAACGCTCCGGCCCTGCCCGGTTTCAGCGCGCTCGCGCTCGACGCAAACGTCGTGCGTGCGCTGACCGAGGTCGGCTATGAGACCCCCTCTCCCATCCAGGCCGCCACCATCCCGGCCCTGCTCGAAGGCCGCGACGTCATCGGCCAGGCGCAGACCGGTACCGGCAAGACGGCGGCCTTCGCCCTGCCCGTGCTGTCGCGCATCGACCTGAAGGCCGGCAACAAGCCGCAGGCACTGGTGCTCGCGCCCACGCGCGAACTGGCCATCCAGGTGGCCGAGGCGTTCCAGAAGTACGCCACCTACCTGCCCGGTTTCCAGGTGCTGCCGATCTACGGCGGCCAGAGCTACGGCCCGCAGTTGCAGGGCCTGAAGCGCGGCGCCCAGGTCATCGTCGGCACGCCCGGCCGTGTCATCGACCATCTCGACAAGGGCACGCTGGATCTTTCCGGCCTGCGCTTCATGGTGCTCGACGAGGCCGACGAGATGCTCCGCATGGGCTTCATCGACGACGTCGAGAAGCTGCTCCAGGCCACGCCCGCCAGCCGCCAGGTGGCGCTGTTCTCCGCGACCATGCCGGCACCGATCCGTCGCATCGCGCAGACCTACCTGAAGGAACCGGTCGAAGTCACGATCAAGAACAAGACCACCACCGCGGCGAACATCCGCCAGCGTTACTGGTGGGTCAGCGGCGTGCACAAGCTCGACGCGCTCACGCGCATCCTCGAGGCCGAAAGCTTCGACGCGATGATCGTTTTCGCGCGCACGAAGTCGGCCACCGAAGAACTCGCCAGCAAGTTGCAGGCGCGCGGCTTCGCCGCCGCGGCGATCAACGGCGACATCGCGCAGGCGCAGCGCGAACGCGTCATCGACCAACTGAAGACGGGCAAGCTCGACATCCTGATCGCCACCGACGTCGCCGCGCGCGGCCTCGACGTGGAACGCATCAGCCATGTGCTGAACTACGACATCCCGCACGACACCGAGTCGTACGTGCATCGCATCGGCCGCACCGGCCGCGCGGGCCGCAGCGGCGAGGCGATCCTCTTCGTGACGCCGCGCGAGAAGAACCTGCTACGCCAGATCGAGCGCGCGACGCGCCAGCCGATCGAACAGATGCAGCTGCCCACGATCGAGGCGGTGAACGACACCCGCGTCAACAAGTTCAACCAGCGCATCACCGATACGCTGGCCACGGGCGATCTCGGCCTCTTCCAGCAGTTGGTGGAAAAGTACGAGCAGGAGCACGACGTGCCGGCGATCGAAATCGCCGCCGCGCTGGCGCGCATCGCGCAGGGCGACCAGCCGCTGCTGCTCGAACCGCCGGCCAAGCGTGAATACACCGAGCGGCCGCCGCGCGAATACGAGCGTGAGCGTCCGTCACGCGATGGCGGCGACTTCAACGACCGTCGTCCGGTGCGCGAAGGCATGCGTCAGCCCCGTCCGCACGTGACCGAGGCCGGCAAGCGCACCTATCGCATCGAGGTCGGCCACGAGCACGGCGTGAAGCCGGGCAACATCGTCGGCGCGATCGCCAACGAAGGCGGTGTCGAAGCCAAGTTCATCGGCCGCGTCAGCATCCGCGACGACTACAGCCTGATCGATCTCCCCGACGGCATGCCGGCTGAGACGTTCAACCACCTGAAGAAGGTCTGGGTCGCCCAGCAACAGCTGAAGATCGCCGAATGGGATGGCAAGGAAGCGCCGCAAAGCGGCGGTGGCGGCGGCGCCTCGCGTCCGCCCCAGCGCAGCGGCTTCCGCCCCTCGGGCGCCCGCCCGGGTGCCAGCGGCGGCGGCAAGCCACCGCGCAAGAAGCGCGATTACTGATCGAAAAGGCCTCGGAAACGAGGCCTTTTTTCTTCCGGTGGGAGCCGACTTTGTCGGCGATCCCGCGAAAGCGGGCGGCGTGGGGCAGAGCCGTCGGCCGCCACCCTCGTCGCTCCGGTTACACCGTCGCTCGGGAAAGGATGCCGC